>JAUWOB010000112.1 GCA_030612345.1 Dehalococcoidia bacterium
TCCAGCGCGGCCCGGTGGAGATTAAGCACGGCGAGCTTACCGTGAACTTTCTCAAACACAAGGCATCTCTCGCCGGTAGGCACCTGAATCTCACCCCGACAGAATTCAAACTACTGGGAGTCCTCGTCAGGGAAACGGGAAGGGTCTTCAGCCGAGCACAGCTCATTGAGAAGGTTTTTGGTTATGATTTTGATGGTTTCGACCGCACCATTGATGTTCATATCCTCAATCTGCGCCGAAAGATTGAGTCCGATCCCAGCCACCCCAGGTATATTAAGACCATCTATGGCGTCGGCTATAGATTGGGCGGAGGGGAGCCGTGACGAATAGCCTGTGGTTTCGATTCGTGACGGCGTTCATGGTGGTTATACTAGTGACCGTCGGCACCCTGTATTTCTTCGTCAGTCGAAACATTGCCGCTCTAATCGAGGACTTTCAGGAAACGACGCAGGAATTTCAGTTCGACCAAATGCAAACCATACTGGCCAGTCATTATTATGTGCACCGGGGTTGGGAGGGGGTCCAGTCCGTCGTTGAAGAGAAAGCAAGTGTGCTCGGGCAACATATCACAGTGACAGATGTTGACGGGATGGTGATAGCTGATTCACAGGGCGAACGTCTGGGAGAATCTTACGGCGATGACTCGTCGGGACGCCCTCTGAAGACGCTCTGGGAAGGAGAGTATGTGGGAACACTGTACCTCGAGCCTGACCCGGCGGTGGAACCGTATCTTCCTCCGCTGCAGGGGCTATCCGAGTCGATGAACCGCTTTCTGGTTTTGGGAGGGCTGCTGGCAATTGGCCTCGCTTTGGTACTAACCTTCGTGCTATCGCGGAGGGTGTCCTCCCCCATTCAGGCTCTGGCCCTGACTGCGGGGCAGCTAGGACGTGGTGACCTGTCTCAAAGAGCTCAAGTCCGGGAGAAAGGCGAAATAGGCGCACTGGCCCAGGCCTTCAACTCCATGGCCACCAACCTGGAGCACGCCGAGCAGCTACGGCGGAATCTGGTTGCTGACGTTGCCCATGAACTGAGAACCCCTCTCTCCAATATCCAGGGTTACCTGGAGGCAATTCGCGATCGGGTGATGAAGCCAAATGCCGCCACTATCCGCGCCCTCAGCGAAGAGGCAGCCCTGCTTTCGCGGCTGGTTGAGGAGCTCCAGGAACTCAGTCTCGCTGAAGCCGGCGAACTCAAGCTGGTGTATCAGGCGGAAGACATCGCCACGTTGGTCAAGCAGACGGCAACTCCCTGGGAGCCCCAGGCGACAGCCAAGGAGATATCTCTGTCCCTTGATCTGCCCGATAGGCTGCCGTCGGTTAACATCGCCTGGCAGCGAATCAGGCAGGTGCTGCATAACCTGTTGGAGAATGCCGTGGCTCACACCGGTAGGGGAGGCAAGATCACAATAAGTGCTGCCAGAAAAGGGGACTGGGTGGAGATCGGCGTAGCGGACACCGGTGAAGGCATTCCTGCCGAGGATCTGCCCAATATTTTCGAGCGGTTCTACAGAGTAGATAAGTCGCGGGCCAGGGCTACCGGAGGCAGCGGTCTGGGGCTTACTATTGCCAAGCGCCTGGTGGAAGCCCATGGCGGACGAATCGAAGCTCAGAGCAAGCTGGGAAAGGGAAGTCGTTTTTCCTTCACTCTTCCAGTCGCCGAATAGCATTCGCCGTTTCTGCGAATCGCCTGTCACCGCTGATGAACGAGCCGTGAGTGCGGCATTACCGTGTCTTGCCCGCCCGGCGCAGTAGCGGGCCTTGTCTTCTGTCCTGTGTTCTAGTATCATGGGAAGCCACCTGCTTGGAAAGGATTCCACACATGAACACGAAGTTGTTGATTGGGTTACTGGCCTTGGGTGTGACAATGCTGGTGGTGGGCCTGCTGATAGTGTTCTTGGGCTTACCTTAGCTTAACCGCTCCTGCAATCGGCTAGTCCTCTTGGTGTTGCTACATTCTTAACAGACTGCTTAACCTTGCTCTAGCTTTGGGCTTAGACGAGATTTGCCTATTCTGACTGGCTGTCGTTCATATCCTTGGTCCCTTCTTGAGCAGTTGAATCTCTCTGGCAGTGAGTTCCCGGATCTCACCCTCCCGCAGCGCACCTAATCTGAGGCTGCCCAATCTTATCCTCTTCAATTCCAGTACCCTGTACCCCAGAGAGGCAAACATCCGGCGTATCTGCCGTTTCTTGCCTTCATGTATGGTCACGGAGTAACTGCAGGGAGGATGCTTAACCGCCTTGACTTTAGCCGGGGAGGTTTGGCCGTCGTCCAGGTGAATGCCCTTTTGCAGCTTTGTTGTTTCTTCAGGCTTCAGGTTTTGTTCTATTCGCACGAGGTACTCTTTCTCCTGCTCAAAACGAGGGTGGGTCAATCGCAGAGTCAAGTCGCCATCATTGGTGAGGAGAATCAGGCCTGTGGAATCCTTGTCCAGACGGCCGACCGGGTAAAGACGGATGTGACGGTATTTCTCGGGAAGGAGGTTAATTACGGTTCTCTCTCCTCGTGTGTCGCCTGTACTTGAGATAATGCCCTTAGGCTTATTAAGCATGAGCCAAACAATGGGCTCAGCCCTCGCTGAAATGCGTTTACCGTCCATGGTGATGGCGTCCTCAACGGGATCCACCGGCTGATTGAAGCTCTGGACTATCTCTCCATTGACGGCTATGCCGCCCCTCTTGATAATGGCTGCTATCTGTCTCCGCGGGCCGATGCCGGAGCCGGTGAGCAACTTGATTATTGGCTGTGATGACATTTGTGTATGGTCAGCGAACTCCGGACGGCCCGGTCACGGAAAGCGGGAAGATGCAAACACTTCGACCAATCATGTACCGGCCTCTCAGTCTATAACAGGAGAGGCGCCTGGCTCAACCGCCAGACTCCCTTGTCAAACTCGTCCCAGGCAGAATGTGGTACCACCGCACAAACACGTGCATGTCTGCCGTTCCATGCGTACATTCCGAGAGAGGTTCAATTTGCCAGCATTTGCTCAAGAAATGCACTTAGGCGCCATACTTGGCACGTAATGTACTAATTGAACAAGTGCCTCGGACTTTTCGCCCTGAAGGGTGGCAGATGCGGACGCAGCCTTGCGGAAGGTCAAATACCTTTTCTATCTGTGTCTGAATAGTTGACACATGGGCATTGCCTCTGGCTCGGTAACTTCTGCGGGCTTGAACACTCCTCGTTCTTGTTGTCATTTGAACCTCCTGGAAGTTTGACAGTCGGTCTCTTGTGTCATTATAACAAAACTCTATGTTGAAGAATAGGAAAAAGTAGATAATTGTCATAGAGTTTCAACAAATGATTCTTGGATTGCTGATCTGTCCTGAATCATAATGACAGTCGTTGTCTTGGAATGGAGTGCCCAACGTGCTGGATCGAAGACTATTGATAAGGCTACTGCATGCGCGGTAAAGGTGGGACTGCAACCGTTAAAGCTTCCAGAAGACTGGGTCTGACACAGCGATTTAAGAGGAAAAAACAATCAAAACACGTTTAGCCAGATGATGCTCATGACTGGCGGGCAGAGATGCAACTGTTGTCCTAGCTAACTCCCGCGAGTTTGGCATTCCTAATCGTGACGGTGGGATTGGGATTTCGCTTCGCAACAGGAAGCCCGCGCTCTTTGAGCAAAGAGATATGTTCTTCCATTCCCCATTTCGCCTTATAGAGGCAGTCTTCCACCGAATTGCCTACGCCTGTGAACCCTTCCAGGTCTGGAGAATAGAAGGCAAAGAACGAGGGGTCTTCGGTTGCTTCTATGATCAGA
>JAUWOB010000056.1 GCA_030612345.1 Dehalococcoidia bacterium
TAGCATGACCGATGAAACTCTTCGTATTGTTTATATATGCGTGGGGACATTCACCAAAGACCTCTCTTATTGCCTGGCACTCCACAGGGTCTCCTTCAGCAGTGCCCGTCCCGTGGGTATTGATGATGTCGACATCTTCTGGAGATATGCCGGCTTTGTTGAGGGCAAGTTTCATGCACTCAATTTGCCTTTCTGCGCTGGGGAAAATGAAGTCAGCGGCATCTGAGTTGATGGCATAGCCCACGATTTCGCCGTATATGCTAGCTCCCCTTTTGAGGGCTTCATTCAGTCTTTCCAGAACAAAGATACAGCCCCCTTCTGCAACAACCACACCATTTCTGTCCTTGTCAAAAGGTCGACATGCCTTCTCAGGGTCTGGATGGGATGCCAGGGCGCCTTCGCTCCTGAAGCCAGCAAATATGCCAAAGGAGCCGGCACTCTCCGAAACCCCTCCGCTCAAGGCCAAATCCACTTCGTTCAGCAGCAGCATTTGCAGGCCCTGTATGAGTCCAATGTTGCCGCCTGCACAAGCAGCCCCCAGAGTATAGTGAGGTCCCGTGATTCCCAGATTCAGTGTGACTTCGCCGGGAGGATTATTGGCCACTACTCTCGGATTATGATGATGCGACCAGTATTTCACATCATAGTCAAATTGCTTGATCTCATAAATCTCGTTTTCGGTCTCAACGGTACCGTGCTCGGTTATCCCGAGGTAGACACCAACCCTCGATTTGTCCAGGCAAGCAATGTCCAGTTTGGCATCAGCGATTGCTTCTTGAGCGCAGTAGATAGCAATGGACCCTGCCCTCGTTCCTCGACGCAGTTCCTTCTTTTTCTGATACTTCAGCGGGTCGAAGTGGCATATGCCAGCCAGCACTTCGCCCATATAGTGCACAGTGGATCTCTGTATTCCAGACTTGCCGTCAAGCAAACCTTTTCGAAATTGCGCCAGGTTATCTCCATTTGGCGCCGTCAAACCGACCCCGGTTATTACGACCCGTGTTTCGCGAGACTTCCTTGCCACCGTAGGATAAACCTTCGATCAAGAACGTGGAAATCGGTGCGGCTTGAGCCATGCTGTTTGCATCTGTCTCAGTGAGTACTGGCCTGATCTCATCCGGTTAAGATAATCTCTTCACCATTCGAGACCCACCATAAGACAGACTATGCCGCTGCCAATCCCCATCATGGCAATCTTATCACCAGGATCGAGGCAACCCCGCTCAATCCCAATAGCCATGGTAATGGGCAGGGAGACCGATCCAATGTTTCCCAGATATTCCACAGTGGAAAAACTCTTTGTATCATCCAGCCCCAAGCTCCTGAACAATAGTCTGCTATGCACGGCACTAACCTGATGAGTGAAAAACCTGTCAACGTCGGAGTCCTCCCAGCCAAGCTCCTGCTTTGTGGCCTCCCACGTAGCAGGCGCTAATCCCAGTCCGTTCTTCAGTATGCCCCGGTAGTCTGTGTGCATGTCCAGGAGTTCCTCCAGGTCGAGGAAGCAGCCATCGGGCTCTATACGACAAAGACCATTATGCTGTGAAGCGGCACGTGTTACCCCACCAAGAAGCTTATGACCGCCTTTTGACAGCGAGGAGTGGGTTAACACCGCTGCCACTGCTCCTGACCCCAAGGTCAGAGTAGCAAAGGCCGGTTTGAGCTTATCTCTGGTGACGTCAGGGTCACTCAGCAGTTTATTGATTGTTGCGTCAATGAGCCGTTTGCTGCTCTCGCAGCCAACCACAATTCCTGCTCTTACCTGCCCCAACTCAATCATATTTGCCAGGGTGACCATGCCGTTGATGAAACCCAGACAGGCATTGGAGATGTCAAAAATGGTAGCTGTTTGAGGAAGGCCCAAAGAGTCATGGACCACAGTCGCTGTTGCCGGCTCCAGGAAATCACGAGATACGGACGTGTGGAGCAGGCATCCGATATCCTCTTTGTTGACTCCAGACTTGCTGATGGCTTTCTCTGCCGCTTTTATGCTGGCCTGACTCGGCGCTACGTCATCATCCCAGAATCGACGTTCGCGAATCCCCGTTATCATCTCCAAACGTCCGTAGCGCAGATTGACCTTGTCGTATATAGGGGCTAGCCTTTCTTCCAGGCTCAAAGATGTAACGATATCCTCAGGAAGTTCATAGCCGAAGGACTCGACACAGACTTTATTGTACCGCATGCAATACCCAGCTTCTTCCTCACCGACATCGTGAGGACTCGGGGCCGAACAACTACATCAACTTCACAGGCTCACTTCTGCCTGCTTGATACCAACTTCGGAATATGAAACTTTGTTTTGAGATTCTCCCACTTTTCCGCGGACTCTGGGGGAATCATCTCATCCGGAATGTACTTCCCTACTGCAGCAAGGACAGTGCAGATTTTTCTCGAGTTCGCTACTTCGTCAGGAACGTACTCATCAGCGGCAGCAATGGCAGTAGAGCGCAGCCTACGAGGCGCCAGCCTCTCCACCACCCTAATCGCAAAAGATATCAGCCTATTCGGGACGCGATTATCCAGAAAACGCAGGCCAAAGAGCAACAGCCTATCCGGAGCGTACTTGTCGATCACCTTAACAAGAAGAGAAAATCCCTTCTTGACCAGTAATCTGATGATCGAGTCAAGCCTGGGCATGCTTTTCTGCGACGCCATATCCTCTCCCACTGAGTATCATATATTTATCATAGCTCACCAGTACTTGTCAAACGCCATGACTTATGTCGTCTGAGCACCGTTGACAAAAGAATGCGGATTTACTATCATTAAGACTAGCCATTGACCCCTGAGGCAGTGAGCTAGATAACTTGGCAGTTAGGTGTCCGCTTGGATCGGCGGTGACCGAGACGGATGAGGAGAGTTGCTTCGGTGACCCTCTCGGTTGTGCCGGGAGGGTTTTTTAGTTTGTGGTCATGTTTGGCGCTATAAAGGATGTATCAGGAATCAAAGTCGGGCATTATCCCGATAGCTAAGGACGCAACTGAATGGAGAGATTAGGTTTCATTGGCGCTGGCACGACTGGCACTGCCCTGGCAGTACGGCTCTCTCAGCAAGGATGCCCGGTGGTGGCTGTATCCAGCCGTACCCTATCCTCGGCACAGAAGCTAGCCGGGCTAGTGCCCGCCTGCCAGGCCTACCATACAGCGCAGGAACTGGCAGATGCTGCGGATCTGGTCTTCATCACTACTCCTGACGATGTTATAGCCAGGGTTTGTGGGGAAGTTCAGTGGCGTGCGGGACAGAGTGTAGTCCATTGCAGTGGCGCTCATTCCGTCGATATTCTGGAACCAGCAAGGGAAGTCGGTGCCGCTGTCGGCTCCTTTCACCCGTTGCAGGCTTTTGCCGATGTCTCCCAGGCCATTGAAGACCTGCCTGGTTCTACATTCGCCCTGGAAGCCGAAGAACCACTGCTGTCGCTCCTCAAGGACTTGGCCTCTCTCCTGAACGGCAGCTTTGTGGAACTCAAGCCAGGACATAAGGTGCTCTATCATGCGGCAGCCGTTTTCGCCTGCAATTATCTGGTGACTCTGGTCAAGCTGGCTCTGGACTTGTGGCGGGATTTCGGGGTATCGTCACAAGAGGCCACCAGGGCCTTGCTGCCCTTGCTGCAAGGAACGATAAACAATATTGCCAATATTGGCTTGCCCAGCTGCCTTACCGGCCCTGTTGCCCGCGGGGATCTAGGCACTATAGAGCGGCACTTGAGCGCTCTGGAGGCCAAAGACCCCGCCTTGCTAGCTACCTATAAGGAGCTAGGGCTGCAGACCATCTCCATCGCTTTGGCTAAAGGCAAGGTTGATGGACATAAGGCAGAGGAGATGACAGCCTTGTTCTCTAGGAGGTAGAAAATGAGAACTATGCTCAAGAGTAAAATCCACCGGGCCCGGGTTACTCAGGTCGATCTGAACTACGAGGGCAGTATCACGATTGATAGGTCGCTCATGGAGACAAGTGACATCCTGCCCTTCGAAAGGGTGGAGGTGCTGAACATCAACAATGGGGCCAGATTCAGCACTTATGCTATCGAAGGTGAGGCGAATTCAGGAATCATCGGCATCAACGGTGCGGCCGCCAGACTCGTGATGAAGGGCGACATAGTCATCATCCTCTCTTATTGCCAGGTGCCTGATGATGAGGCAATCAGCATGACCCCGACCGTAGTGCGCGTGGATAGCGAGAACAGAATCGTTGAGTCCTCACCCGGGATTCCTCTACCCGGGCCGGCGATGTAGCCGGAAGATAGACACAATCGCACAGAACAAGCCCTGCAGGGTTCTGCGTTTTCTGGCTGTCACCCTGCTTTTCAACTCTTAGGGAAGGAGCGAGACAATGCGAGTTACTATTACCGAGATAAAAGACATGAAACAAAGACAAGAGAAGATACCTATGCTGACCGCTTATGATTATGTGACGGCCAAGATAGTTGATGAAGCCGGTGTGCCTTTAATACTGGTGGGAGACAGCCTGGGGATGGTGATGCTGGGCTATGAGTCAACGATACCGGTCACCATGGAGGAGATGCTTCATCATACCAGAGCCGTGGTAAGAGGAGCTAAGACGGCCTTAATAGTAGGCGACATGCCGTTTATGACCTATCATATCAGCCTCTCCGAAGCTTTGTATAATGCCGCAAGGTTTGTTCAGGAAGGCGGGGCGCAGGCGGTGAAGCTGGAAGGGGGGCAGGTGGTTGCTGAGACGGTTAGACGCCTTGTTGACTGCGGCATCCCCGTTATGGGGCACATCGGGCTTACTCCACAGTCCATACATCAACTGGGAGGGTTCAAGGTTCAGGGCAAGGCAGTGGCCGAAGCCCGGAGGTTGCTCGATGATGCCGCTGTTCTGGAGCAAGCCGGCGCCTTTGCTATCGTTCTGGAATGTACTCCAGCCCCCCTTTCCAAGCTGATTACTGACAGGCTGGCCATCCCTACGATCGGCATAGGAGCCGGACCCGATTGTGACGGTCAAGTCCAGGTGATTAGCGATATTTTGGGCCTTTACACCGATTTTGTGCCCAAGCATGCCAAGCAGTACGTCAGGCTAGCCGGAGAAATCAGGAGCGCAGTTGCCGACTACATCTCTGAAGTTAAGTCTCTTAGCTTCCCCACTGCAGCACAGAGCTATGCCACGGATGACAGCCTTATCAAACAGCTAAAGACAGAAGGCTAGCAAAATGGTTGTAGTGAAGACCCTGCCAGAGATGAGAGCCTTGAGGCAGCAACTCGATACTCCGGTTGGCTTTGTTCCGACCATGGGCTATCTTCACCTAGGGCACCTGGCCTTGGTGAAGCGGGCCAGAAGAGAGAATCCGACCGTCATTGTCAGCGTTTACGTCAATCCCTGTCAATTCGGTCCCAGCGAGGATTTTGCCGGTTATCCACGGGAACTTAATCGTGATCTGGAGCTGTTGCAGACGGAGGGCGTGGATGTCGTCTTTGTTCCCTCCGACGATGAGATGTACCCGCCTGAGTTCAGCAGCTGGGTAGATGTGGAGAAGGTCACCGAACACCTTGAGGGAGCCTCTCGCCCGGGGCACTTCCGGGGCGTAGCCACCATCGTGGCCAAGCTATTCAACATCGTTCGGCCGTCCAGGGCCTACTTCGGAGAGAAAGATGCCCAGCAGGTGCTGGTCATCAAGCGCATGGTGGCTGACCTCAACATGGGGATAGAGATCGCGGTGGAACCTACGGTTAGGGAGAGCGATGGCCTCGCCATGAGCAGTCGCAATAGCTACCTGAACCCTGAAGAGCGCCGGGCCGCGACTGTGCTGTTCAAGGCCCTCATGTTGGCCCGGCAACTTCGAGAGGGCGGAGAAGAAGATGCCGAGAAGACTCGCTGGCGCATGATCTCGCTCATTCAGGAAGAACCTCTGGCCCGGATTGACTACGTCAGCATTGCTGACGCTGAAACGCTGGAAGAATTGAACTCCCTAGACCGCCCGGCACTAGCTTCGTTGGCCGTCAGGATAGGCAAAACGAGGTTGATAGATAACATGCCTTTGTAATGGAGGCATCACGTGCTGCATTGTCAGCCTCTTCTTGTCTGTTCCCGTGAGGAGCGAGACTTCTCACTGACACGCGGGAAGAGGCTCCACAGTCCCCAAGTTGAATGCTAGGCCCAAAGCACTGAAGCCTAGACCATCAGCCATGATGCGTCGGCTATTTAATGTTCGACGCTCGGACTTCGATGATTCGGCGTTCATTTGACAATAGAAAGGCCCTATTGTATAATGGGGACACTCCTGAACTGGAGGATATTTCTGCACGTTAACAATTGAATAGGTTTTTGTGTTCTGCCTGGCGTGGGTCAAGGGAGAAAGGGCATAGGGTGGATGCCTTGGCATCAGCAGCCGAAGAAGGGCGCGGCAAGACTGCGAAAAGCCTCAGTGAGCTGTCTAGCTAGCCTAGCTGGGGATTCCCGAATGGGGCAACCCGCCCCGATGAAAGCGGGGCACTCCGATTATGTCGGAGAGGGAACTGGGTGAACTG
>JAUWOB010000136.1 GCA_030612345.1 Dehalococcoidia bacterium
CACAATGACGTACTCTCCTTGTCATCGTGAAGGGCGAAGCCCTGAAGCAATCTGGTGGTGAGGGCTGAGATCCCTCGCTTCGCTCAGGATGACAAGCAGGGGGCTCAGGATGACGGGGAGAGGGTTCAGGATGGCAATGAGGGGGGTCAGGATAGCAGGGAGAGGGGGCTCAGGATGACAGAAGGTCTTTGGGGAGCAGACATTGCACTGCTTTATGCAAGCAACTACGGGCAAGCGAGTTCGGTGACCAGCAGCTCGACAGCTAACCTGTCGCTGTATTTGCCGGTTTTTATGGCTGAGTCGGTTTCCAGCAGCTTATCGTAAGCCCGCTTCACGCCCGCAAAGTCATACAATCTGGCCTGGCCGAGCGTTTTGTCTAAGGCATAGCTTGCTTTCAGCCCCAACCTATCCTGGATTTGCAGGCGGGACAGCCCGGGTTCCAGATCATTGGCAAGGGCTATTAAGCGGAATTGCCTGGTGATCATGGTCAGGATATGGGTTGGCGCCATGCCCTCACGATATAGCCGGTGAAGTACACGTTGAGCCAGCTCCGTTCGACGTTCGGCCACTGCATCCACCCGAGCAAAGATGCTGGCCTCCTGGGCATAGCTCACCAGTTGTCGAACATCGTCTTCACCGATAGGGCGCCCCTGGCTGTAGAGAAGTAGTTTCTGGATCTCACCATTCATGGCCCATAAGTCCCCACCTATGAGGTCAGAGAGCAGATCCACGGCCGCTGGAGCGATATGCCCGCCCTCTTCCCTTACCCGTTGTTGTATCCAGGCCCTCAGGCTCCTGCCTCGCAACAAGGGGAAAGCCTTCACTTCGGCTAACTGTGAGAGCTGCCTGAACAAAGGATTATGGCTCTTCACCTCCCCATCAACCAGCACCAGCACGGTCGTTTCCGGCATCTGCTTGACGTGAGAAGCCAGGCTTTCCCATTCGCCCAGTCCATCTCGGGATTTGCCTCTACCGGACCGCGGTCTGCCTTGTTTGGCCTCAAAGCGTCCTAACAAACCATCGACTATAACCAGGCGATGCAAGGACAAAAAGGGGAGGGTATCGCATTTGTTCCTGAGTTCACTGAGGGTCAGATGTTGCCCCTCCAGGCTGGTGGTGTTAGTCTCCACCATCTCCCGATCACCCAGGTCAGCTTTGATTCTCCCCACAGCTTGATTAAGGGAGAAATCGTCCTGCCCATGCAGAATATGGAGCATTTGCCCGTTATTCTAGCACAGCACCGGCTTATACCGGCGGAGGCTCAAGACTAAAATATGATAGGATATATTCATGAAGGTTGCCATCATCGGCACACCCGGGAGCGGCAAGACGCCCATCTTCAATGCCCTCACGAGAGGCAGGGCTGAGGTTGCCGCTTACTCACCTACGCTGGCTCCCCATACCGGCGTGGCCAAGGTGCCCGATTATCGACTACCCGTGCTGGAAGGCATGTTCCAGCCCAGGAAGACCGTTGCCGCGGAGGTGAGTTACACAGATATTGCCGGTTCCCTGAAGGGCTTCGGCAGGGAAGGAGTGGGCGGAGAATTCCTAAGCTATCTAACTACGGCCGATGCCTTGCTCCAGGTGGTGCGGGCCTTTGAAGACGACCAGGTTCCCCACCCTGAAGGAAGCACAGACCCGAAACGAGACATAGCTTCGCTGGACTTGGAACTGTCCATTTCCGATCTGGCCATCATGGAGAGAAGGCTTGAAAAGCTGGAGACAAGTCTGAAGGCAGCTAAGGCTGCAGAGCGGGAGTCACATCTGAAGGAGCAGCTTCTGCTGCAGAAGGTCAAGGCGGAGTTAGAAAAGGATGTACCGATAAGACTACAGGGCCTGGCTGAAGAGGAACTCAAAATGCTATCCAACTATCAGTTTCTTACCGCCAAACCTATGCTGGTAGTACTCAATATAGGAGAGGAGCAAATACCGGAGGCTTCACAATGGGAAGGCGAGATAGGCTCGCTTTACCCCCAGTTTGCCGTGGTAGCCCTCTGCGGCAAGCTGGAAATGGAGCTAGCGCAGCTCAGCGATGATGAGGCCGGCGAATTCCGCGCATCTCTGGGGCTGAGCAAACCGGCACTCGAGCGGATCATAGACCTTTCCTATAGTCTCCTGGGCCTGGTCTCTTTCTTCACCACAGTCTCCGCTGAGCTGAAGGCCTGGACCGTCCCCGGCGGGACTCCGGCGCCGAAGGCAGCAGGCAAGATCCACTCCGACATGGAAAGGGGGTTTATCCGGGCTGAGGTCATCAGCTATAGCGATCTGCAGGGCTGCGGCAGCCTGGCCGAGGCCAGAAAAAGAGGGCTGCTGAGGACAGAAGGCAGGAATTACATCATCCAGGACGGAGACATCGTCACCTTCTTGTTTAATGTCTAGTCCCCCGATTTCTCTGATTGCCCCGCCGAAGTCCAGATACCGAAATCCTACCGGTTAGACGCCAGCATTTTCTCTGTCGAAGGGAGAGGATTGCGACAACGGTGAGCCCTGTGCGACTCTTCAGGGTCGCACTACATAAGTGGATGTAGGGCGGCATTTGATATACCGCCTTTTTCCTTAACGGTGAAAGAAGGGATTCCTTCACACCTCAGAATCCTCTCCCCTGGCGGAAGAGGACTCCGGCAAGGGGGATGTGAGACAAGAACAGAGTTGCCCCTTCTATTTAGAACGAAATCGTATCAGGCTGGATAGTCCTGCCCGGCCAAACCTTGATTCCGTTAGACAGCTTATTCCCCTTCCCGATCAGCACCCCGTCGCCCAGAATGCAGCCGTCCAGGACCTCGCATTCGTCACCGATACAACAACCGGAGGCGATGAGGCAGTTTCGCAGCCTGGCCCCCCTGCCGATCTTGCAGTCCCGCCATACTATGGATCCTTCTATGACAGCGCCTTCTTCCACACGACACCTTGCCCCCAGCACGGCAGGCCCCCTGATTATGCAATTCCTATCAATCGAGCAAGCTTCGCCGACTATGGCCGGCCCCTCGATCTGAGCCGACGGGTGAACAGAGCTCTCGCCGGCAAACTCAGTGCGGCCGCCGCCTGCATAGCGTTGCAGCAAATCGTGCTGCAATCTCAGATACTTGTCAGGAGTGCCTATGTCAATCCAGTAATCCAGCGACGGATAGCCATATACGGCCTGTCCCTTCTCCAGAAGCGGCGGGAAGACATCACGCTCAAACATGGA
>JAUWOB010000008.1 GCA_030612345.1 Dehalococcoidia bacterium
AACCAGATAAGTTGAGCTGGTCTCTACTCCTTCACGCTCCTACGAAGTCAATGGAAGGGTAACCACCCACTTGTCGAGCCTTCTCAAAGAGAAGTTTAGCCACAGCTATGTCCGCGATAGCAATGCCGGTCGAATCAAATACAGTGATAGCCGTATCATCTGTTCTCCCTCTTTTGCCGCCGGAGACCAATTCGGCCAGCGTTCCATGGACTCCGGCGGCGGCATAGATGCCTTTCTCGATAGGGACGTTAATCTCGCCGCTGTGAACCGCCTGTTCTATGTCATCGACGACGACAATCGCCTCCTTTAATATTGAGGGGTCCAGTTCCTGCTTCCCTTTGGCATCGGCGCCGACCGCGTTTACATGGGTCCCGGCGATTATCCACTCCTTCTTGACAACAGGCCTACGAGAGGGGGTCAAAGTGCATAAGATATCTGATGCCGCTGCCTCTTCTATGGAGCACTTCCTGATCGAGAACTGCGGCAGGGAATGAGTCAGTCTGTCCACCGCAGCTTCAGAAATGTCAAAAGCATTTACCGAGATGGGGCTGAAGAGCTCCGCGTGAGCCAGTATCTGCGTGTATGCCTGATGGCCGGCACCGATAACTCCAACTGTGTGCGAATCTCGTCGCGCCAGATACTTGGAGGCCACAGCCGCGGTCGCACCGGTTCGGTAGGCCGTGATCTCGGTAGCGTCCATAATCGCCAGCGGATATCCCGTTTGCGGGTCATTGTAGATTATGATAGCCATCACCGAAGGCAGATTACGGGAGGGATTCTGGGGATGCACGTTCACCCATTTCATCCCGGCAGCCCCCGGTAAGGCAGCGGGCATGGCCCTGAAGTCGCCATGCTCAACACAAAGATACAATTTAGCCGGCATATTCGCTCTGCCTTCGCCCATTATCCTGAAAACCTCCTCTACAGCATTGACGACATCTGACATCTTCATCAGAGTGTTGACGGCGTTTCTATCTAACAAAAGCGTAGGCATAGGCTATTAAACCTCCTCGCGATCAGTACAGAATCTGCCGTTCAGTTTACTGTGCCTCAACTGCATAGTCAAGGCATAGATCACGCTCCGGTGTTTCGCGCAGTCTTGTAGTCGTCTTTGAGTGCTGAGCGCTAAACTCATTTTCGCCTTTGGTAATCCCGCCCAGAAAAGGCCGAAGCGCAAAGAGCTGGCATGGCCAGGACGGAGTGTGTTAAAAGGGAACTCTCCAGAATGTGCTCCCCAGTGTCACCTTCTGGTCAGCCACCACACAGACTTGGGCCGAGGTGCTACAATGGCATCAGTTGATTACCTGGCGATGTGCATGAACACGTCCGCTCGTTGTTACTCCAGTGCCTGCCGGCAGCCATACAGCTAATCAGCAGGATTAGATTAGATGCCATTCATGCCGCGCAGTGATGAGAATCAAATCGTGAAACACTGTGCCTGACAGTACTGAGAAAGCAGTCCCATGCACAGAGAAGAGAAGGTAAACTATGCGGCGCTGTGGATGTGGGCACGTTCCAGCCCACGGCGCATAATCTTTCTTCTCAGAATCAACTGGGGCCGGTGGTGTGCCATACGCCGCCGCAGACGACAACAACGCCGGATTGATGGTTCGATCCCCTCGGTCCTAGCCGTCAGCCCAACCATGCGCTGCAACTACGACTGTCAAGCCTGTTACTCACGGGGCCGACCCGAAGATGATGAACTCTCAACAGAGGAACTCGATGCACTCTTCTCCGAAGCAGAGGAATTGGGTGTTCACTCCATAGTCTTAACCGGTGGAGAGCCACTGCTGCGCGACGACATACTCGATCTCACAACTCGCCACCATCGCCTTCTCTTCTTCCTTATCACCAATGGCTCGCTCATAACACCCCAGATAGCCTCTCTCATCGCAAGGAGCGGAAACATCATCGCCCTCGTGAGCCTCGAGGGATTTGCCGGCCACACCGACGAGCGCCGCCAGCCCGGCGCCCATAGAACTGCCATGCGTGCCTTCTCATATCTCCGCGAAACTCGGGCGGTCTTCGGCTTCACCGCCACAAACACCGCTGCCAACATCGATGAACTGGGCAGCGATGAGTTCATCAACCAGATGGTGGACGTTGGCTGTGCAGTTGACTTCTTCACCGAATACGTGCCTTGTGGCTCAAACCCGAGGCCCGAGTGGGTCCTGGATGAACCCGCGCGAGCCGCGTTACGCAACCGCGTTCTCGAGTTCAGGCGCCGCAAACCGATCGTTCTCAGCCAGTTTCCCGATGACGAATATGGCAAGGAGAACCGCTGCTCCGGGGCAGGAAGGTCGTCTCTGCATATAAACGCCCAGGGCGACGTCGAGCCCTGTCCCTTTATGTCTGTTGCTCGCGAAAACATCCGCCATGGTGGCCTGATCGCTGCGTGCCAGTCGCCATTCTTGCGTGCCATTCGCGAGCATCCCGAACTGCTCGGGCGGCAGCGCTACGCCTGCTCTCTATTCGAGCACCGCGACGCACTCGATGGCCTCGCGCAGCAGTTCGACGCGGATAGTGAGCGGAAGCCGTGACAATCCATCAGGTGGTCAAGCTCAATTCAACAGGTATGCCTTTGACGTCGTTATCCAAAGCTAGGTGACGTCACAATGACAATCTGTGGTAGGTTTCGCCAAGAGCCGCACCGCGACAATTTCCCTGATGTTGCCAGGCGGTAACAATCTGGCTTATTGGTATTCTCCACTCAGCATTGCCCTATTGGCGTAGCTAGTCCAGCTACCGCACAAGCCACGACGCTGCTGCTTCTTGGCTTTTCGGCACTGAGGGCAACGCCGAGGCTCGTTGGTCAGACCTTTGGACGCAAGGAATTTGTTTTCCCCGGCAGTGAAAGTGAAGTTAGTTCCACAATCGGCACACTGGATTGATTTGTCCTGAAAACTCATTCGATGACCTCCTCTGTTTCAAACTTCAGTCAGAGCTCGGGTCATCCAACACTTCAGAAGACTCTGTGTAAGTACCTTCCCAGAACATTGTTATAACCTAAACTGAAACTTATTTGTAAGTATACCATAAGAAACGCCAGTATGCAAGAAATACTTGAACAAGGCAAGAATCTGAAGGATTGTATGGTTCTCCACTTCTGTTCTTGCGCCGGTCAGTGGATTCAACTCCGCTTTGAGCTAAGTTCTCTTCCCCTCTTTCAGGCTTAAGAAGTCGGAGTTGTACTCCTCGATGAGCCCGGCATCGGCAAAGCTGAAGTACCTGTTATCGCCTATTACGATATGGTCCAAGACCTTGATCTGCATGATATTACCCGCAAAAACCAAATCCTGTGTTATCTGTTTATCGTTATCGCTCGGTTGAGGATTCCCGGCCGGGTGGTTATGGACGAAGATCAAAGCCGCAGCATTGTGTTTGACGGCGCTCTGGATGATCTCCCGGGGATAGACAGCACTGGCGTTTAGTGTCCCCTCAAAGAGGTCCTCAATCTTCACAATGCTGTTCTGGGAATCGAGGAACATGACCTTGAAGACTTCTTTCTTCAGGTCTCGCATCGAGTGGTACAGATAGTCGAAGACCTCCCCGGAGGAACGGCAGTAGGGTTTATCGAGGACCTGTTCCTTGAGAAACTCCCTGGCTATCTCCTGCATGAATTTGATGACAAAGAGGTGAGTCGCGCCTATCCCTTTGATCTTCTGCAGTTCCTCGGCGGGAGCTTCCAGCACGCCTCTCAGGGTCTTGAACCTCTTGATGGCTTCTCTGGCCTGCGGTTTACAATCGCTGCGGGGCGTTCCCAGCGTCAGCAGCAGTTCTACGATTTCATAATCGAGGAAGGCCCCCAGCCCCGATTGGCTGAACCTTTCCCGTAGTCTTCTCCTGTGTCCCGCCTGGCTTCTAGCTTCCATGCTTCAGAACGCTCGCTGTCACCTTGAGCCATAGCGAAAGGTCTTGAAGATTCTTCGCTGCGCTCAGAATGACAAGAGAATGGTTAAACTCCTTTCATGCTTCTAGCTTCCATGCTTCCGTCTTTCCTTATTATATACTACGGTTATGGGATTAACGCTATACGACGGTAATGGAAGTGCTGATATAATACTAACACGATGAACCTGGCGCACCAGATAGAGCAATACCTTCCCGGATCACTCCTGGAGCTGGTCAAGGACATCAACGCACAGGCTGCCGGGCGCGGAGAAAGGGTATACCTTGTCGGTGGCATAGTACGCGACCTGCTTCTGGGGGTTCCTTCACTTCGCTCAGGATCAGGACTCCGCTTCGACCTCGACCTGGTAGTCACGGGCGATGCGGTGAAACTAGCTCGGCAGGTGGCTGCCACCAGTCGGGCAAAGCTACTTGCTCACCACCGCTTCTGCACCGCCAAGCTCAGATACGATAGCTTTACATTGGACCTGGCGACAGCACGAAAGGAGACCTATGACAAGCCGGGGGCACTCCCTACCGTAACCCCGGGCATCCTCAAGGATGACCTCATCCGTAGAGATTTTTCCATCAATGCTATGGCCATATCGCTCGCTGCCGACGATTACGGGGAGTTGATCGACCCCCATCAAGGTAGAAACGACCTGGAGGATCGTCTGATTCGTGTTCTGCATTCCGGAAGCTTCAGCGACGACGCCACCAGAATCCTACGGGCCGTCCGTTATGAACAAAGGTTAGATTTCGAGCTTGAAGCGCAGACCGCTCAGCTACTCAAACAGAATATTCCTATGCTCGATACGATAAGCGGAGACCGCATCAGGCACGAACTAGAGCTGATCTTCAAGGAAGAACAGCCGGAATTCGTTATCAGGCGGCTTGACGAACTGGGAGCGCTACCCAGAATAAGCCCCTTCCTCAAAGGCGAGGGCTGGATAGCTGACAAGTTTGACAGAGCGCGGCGTATCAAGAAGCCGGGCCAACTGTCCTCGCTCTATTTCTGTCTCCTTGTCTATCCATCTCAACAAGAGGAAATCGAGCAACTTCTCGTCCACCTCAACGTACCGACAGGATTGTCCCGAGCCGTGCGCGACACGCTCCGCCTCAAGGCCAGCCTTCACCTCCTGGACAAGTCTTCCCTGAAACCCAGTGAAGTCTGTTACTTGCTTCAAGAATACGATCCGCTGGCCATTCAAGCGAATGCCATAGCCTCGGAGTCGCCGGTGGTACAACGCCATCTTCAGCTATTCCTCACAAAGCTGCGCTTTGTAAGAACCTCCCTTAATGGCGAAGAACTGAAAAGACTGGGCATCCCGGCCGGACCGGAGATGGGAAAGATCCTACAGGCACTGCACAGGGCAAGACTGGATGGAGAGATCAAGACCAGGAGGGACGAGGAGACACTAGCCCTGGCATTGAGGGACGCGAGACAACGACCACGGGATAGGTGACATAAAGCCTAGATTCGAGACGGAGTGCCGCCCTTCTGTGTGTCTCCAGCTTTTGTCTGCTCTCTCTAGCGGGGACAAACCCATATCAGAAGGGCCGACGATTGCTGCTACAGGGCTTCTTGTCACCGAAACAGGAAGGGCAAGGTAGGGAGAAGACGCAAAACCGCCCCGCCGAGGTAGCAGGCCACAAGATACTTGGCAAATTTTCCTGCCCAGCAAGGCAGTAGGAACTTCCATACCGGTAGTTTAGAGGCTCCGGCCAGGAGCCCGGCTACGTCAACCGGCAATATAGGTTGAACAGAGATGAGGAAAATGCCCCAAGGGCCATGTTTATTCATCCAGCCTACAAGCCTTTGATATCCCGGTATATTCTCTAGTTGCGCGATCCTCTTTCCCAGGTAGCCGGCATAATAGGCAGTCAGCTCCCCCAGGACACCACCCACGCTGGCTGCCAAGGCTACAAGAACAGGATTCCATAGTTCTGCTGCCTTCACCATGATGCCAATATGAATATATACCGGAACACCGATGAGCGCGTTAAACGCGAGGCTGATTGCGAAGACGACCAAATACCCAGTGGAGGCAAACCTCTCCAATGTCTTGTCCGAGATACCGAAATGCTGACATAAGCCATCAAACAAGTACCAAAGGCCGATGCTCACACCAACGAGGATGGCAACATAGAGTGCCATCTTAAACCATCTCTTTTGCTTCAGCCTTCCCATTGCCATTAAATTACCTGGCCCTGCGGGTCTTTAGGCCCGCAGCTACGTTTGTATGTGGAAAAGAAGATGCCAGGTAGCACTCCAGTCCTTGACTCCTCAGGCGTGAGAATACCTCATCCGCCTTTTCTCCCGACGAAAGAGTAAACAGACATGGTCCGGAGCCAGCCAGGTAGACTCCATCTGCTCCGGCTTCTGCCAGGATCTGCCGATACTTGCGTAAATCGGACAAGAAATCAAAGGCCACCCTTTCGAATACATTGAACATAAGACTCGGGTCAATCATATGCCCTCGCCTCAAGGAGCATACGGCCTGCTGCACGAAGTGACCGCCGGTGAAAGAGGTTGCATCTAATCTGCCATACATTTGCCTTGTCTTACCCGGGATTCTAGGTAATGGGGGCACCAATAACACAAACCACGTCGCAGGCAACGCCGGTAGCGGAGTGACCTCCTCACCCTTCCCCTCTATTAGCGCAGTACCCCCATAGATAAAGAAAGGAACATCCGAGCCCAACCTGGCTGCCAGGCGGACCAGTTCGGAAAGGGACAACCCCAATCCCCAAAGCTCATTGAGCGCTAAGAGCGTCGCAGCGGCGTCGCTGCTGCCGCCTCCCAATCCCACACCCCAGGGTATGCGCTTGCCAAGCTCAATCCGTGCCCCCAGACTGCATCCCGTGCTCTCCTTAAGCAGGGTGGCGGCCCGTGTTACCAGGTTATCGTGTTCCAGGCTGGCCTCATCGCACGCGAAACATACTTCCTTGCCGGGCCGAAAACTCAAGGCGTCGCATAGATCTACAGACTGAACAATACTGGAAATGCGATGATAGTCGTTGTGCTTGCCCAGTACTTCCAGGACAAGGTTTATCTTAGCCGGGGCGTAAACGGTCAACATGATGATCCTTGCACAAAGGGAGCAAAGGTCTTCCATAGCTCCCTCCATTCCTCCAGGCTAAGGGTTTCAGCCCGCCGTTTGGCCTCAATTCCAGCCTTCTCAAGCAATGAAGCAACCTGGACTGGCGGCAACTGCAGAGAGTGAGCTAGGGAATTGCGAAGCTGCTTCCGAGGTAAGTTGAAACCACGCATAACTGTGTCGAAGAAACCGGCGAGATCCGACACCTCGATTGGCGGCGCAGTGTAAACGTCGAGGCGTAAAACAACGGAATCCACCTTAGGCGCGGGATAGAAGCTTGCCGCCGGCACATCGCATATGATAGTAGGCTTGCTGAGAAACTGAGTCCTGACACTGAGCAGGCTCATCTTACCTGGAGCAGCGGCAATGGCTTCACCGACCTCCTTCTGTACCATTACTACCATTTGGGACGGTCGGGGCTCTCCCTCGAGAAAATGGTGTAATACCGGTGACGTAATATAGTAAGGAAGATTGGCTATGACTTTGTAGGCCGGGTCAGCTCCGGAGTCAGTCAGGTTATCCTTCAGAAGCTGGCGAGGAGTAACCCTGAGTATATCCGCATGGATGATCTTGACATCAACAAAGCTGGTCAGTCGCTTTCTCAGTATGGCGACGAGTTTGGAATCGAGTTCAACGGCAATAACCCGGGCGCCTAGTGGGGCCAGTCCCGCGGTCAACATGCCCAGGCCCGGGCCTATCTCAACGACGACATCCCCGTGGCTGAGAGCGGCAGCAGATAGAATGCGCTCCAGCACGGCTTCATCAACAAGGAAATGCTGTCCCAAGCGCTTCTTCGGTTTGAAGCCAAACTGGCGGGGAATTCGCTGGTACAAGACCGTCAGCCCTGTCCGAACAACTGGTAGAAGCCCTTGCCCGCCTTCCTTCCCGTGTACCCAATCTCGACCATCCTCTTCAACAGCGGAGCAGGCTTGTATCTTTCCCATCCGGTCTGCTGATAAATCCCTTCCAGTAGATCCACCACAACATCTATACCAACCAGGTCTGCCAGTTCAAACGGGCCCATAGGCCAGTTGTGTGAGAGTTTCTCTATCTTGTCTATATCCTCTATACTTGCTAGATTCTCTTCCAGCAGCTTGGCCGCCTCATTGAAGACCAGGGTTACTATTCTATTGGTAACAAATCCAGGCGAATCCTTAACCACGACTGTCTCCTTACCCAAAGACTGGACAAAATCGAGGCTTACCTTCAGAGTTTTCTCTGAGGTGAGCAAGGATTTCACTATCTCCACTCCCTTCATCAGCGGCACAGGGTTCATGAAGTGCGTGCCAATAACCCTGTCAGGACGGTTGGTCGCAGATGCCAGCAGACTTACGGGTATTCCTGACGTATTAGAAGCCAGAATCGTTTCCTTGCGGCAAATCTCCTCGAGTTGCGCGAAGATGGGCAGCTTTACTTCGGCCCTCTCAAATACCGCCTCTATGACGTAGTCAGCGCCCCGGGCGGCATCCTTCATGTCAGCCGAGGTGCGGAGTCTGGCCAGTGTTCCGTCCATCTCCTCCTGCTTGATTCTGCCTTTCTCCACGAATTTGCCCAGGCTGGCCTTTATCCTGCTCAGACCACGGTCAAGAAGCTCCTGCTTTATGTCAACCATGGTTGTCTCATAGCCCGCCTGTGCAGATACCTGAGCTATTCCACCCCCCATAGTTCCCGAGCCAACAACAAACACTTTCTTTATTGCCATATCCATAGCCTCCATGATTTCTATGAGCCGCGCACCCACCCTCGATTCCTAAACCGGGAAGCAGTCCCGGCCAGCTAGCTCCAGCCAGGCAACTCCATGTCACACCGGGAATACTACTTACCGCTGCTTCCTTCCGGACCTGACGGGGTTCATAGGCCCCAGCTGCATAGAACCCGACTATCAACACCGCTCAGCAAAAACAAATCTACCCAGCCGTAAACCTCAAGCAGGAATTCAGCCCCGCTATAGCGGTTTTCGGGTACAGGGCACCGCTGGCTCCCCGCCTAGCGCGGCTCACTTCCTGATGTTAGCAATAAGCCCCGATCAAGTCAACATCTCCACTGGCCCAAAGACCGCTTGACAGCTTTGGGGGGCTGATATACCATGCAGCAAGGATTCCGGCGAAACCAGGCTGGCTTGTGTAGTGTGCCGGTCCGCAGTATTCGTCATCTGGAAGGAGCTATGGAATACACAGAGATAAAGTATGATGTTTCTGACGCGATCCTGACCATAACGCTTAACAGACCGGAGAGGCTGAATGCCTATACCCTGGTTATGGACACCGAACTCAAGGATGCTCTGAACAGGGCCGACGCAGATGACGATGTGAGAGCCGTGATCGTGACGGGCGCTGGCCGTGCTTTTTGTGCCGGCGCCGACCTAGCTCTGGGTGACAAGACCTTTGACTACAAAGCGATGGGACTGGAAGACACACTTGAAGCAGTTCGAGATCCGGGCGGCATGACCACCCTGAGGCTTTATGACATGAAGAAGCCGCTCATTGGCGCCATCAACGGTCCCGCCGTAGGATTCGGCATCACCATGACACTGCCCATGGATATTCGTCTGGCATCTGAAGATGCCCGAATGGGATTTGTCTTCACCAGGCGGGGCATCGTACTGGAGGCATGCAGTAGCTGGTTTCTGCCCCGTATTGTCGGCATAAGCAAAGCTGCAGAGTGGGTTCTTACCGGCAGAGTCTTCGAAGCCCAGGAAGCACTTGCCCACGGATTGGTGAGTGAACTGCTGTCACCGGATCATCTAATGCCCAGGGCACGGGAAATCGCTGCCGAGATCGCCCGGAATACTTCTGCGGTTTCGGTCGCTCTTTGCCGTCAGCTGCTCTGGAAAATGCTGGGTGCTGACCATCCTATGGAAGCCCATAGACTCGAGTCGAAATGCATGTTCTGGGCGGGTGGCCAGGCCGATGCTGGCGAAGGCATTCTCTCCTTCCTCGAAAAAAGGCCCCCAGAATTCACAATGAAACCCGGCTCCCAAATGCCGGATTTCTACCCCTGGTGGAGCGAAGTGCCATTCCGGTAGTAACAACACGAGGCCAGATCCCGGAGACGCAGTCCGTCAACGACCCTGAGACGTCCACGTATCTTTGAGCTTCTTTCTGTCAATCTTCCCCGAGGCAGTCTTAGGTATGCTTTCCACAAATTCGATTCGCTTCGGTATCTTGAAATCGGCCAGGTTCTGGAAACAAAGGGTGGCCAAATCCTGCACAGTGGCGTTTTGCCCTTGTTTAAGGGCCACGAAGGCCGTAGGTGTTTGTCCTCTGTAACCGTCGTCAATACCTACGTAGGCGGCCTCAGCTACACTTGGGTGGCTCAGCAACACGAACTCCACTTCTGATGGACCGATCTTAAGCCCCGAAGACGTGACTATGATGAAGGATTTCTTCTCTATGTACTCCACATAGCCCTCTTCGTCCATTCTGACCAGATCTCCGGTATAAAACCAGCCATCTTTCAGGACCTCAGCTGTCAGTTCGGGCGCCTTGTAGTACCCTTTCATCGCCCAGGGGGCATTGAACACAGCCTCGCCTATCTCCCCGCGGGGAACCTCCCTACCGTTGTCATCCAGTATCCTCAGGCTGCAAATCGGCTTGCCGACGGTGCCCAGTCTACGGCTGCTGGCCGTGCTCACAGAGACGGCTGAGATCTCTGTTAATCCGTATACCTCATAGAGCACCAGGCCAAACTTATGCTCCAAAGACCTCATCAGCCCGGGAAAGGACTTCGCCCCGGCGGTAACAGCCAATCGCAAAGAACCCAGGTCATATCTTGCCAGGATCTTGTCAGGCATCATAGCCAGGGCATTATACATGGCAGGAACCCCGAAGATAATGGTTCCCTTCTCTCTCCCCACAGACTCCAGAACAGCCCTGGGCGTGAGGGCGGGCACAATCACGATGGTAGATCCTGTGATAATAGATCCGAAAAGAACTTCGAATAAGCCAAATAGATGGGAAAAACGAACAAGGTCTATTATGACATCGTTCCTCGTCCGTCCTATGCTTGCTGAAACGATGGGTGGAGTTCCCATCAGCGAAGCATGCGTGTGTACCGCTCCTTTCTGTCTTCCCAGGACGCCGGAGGTGTAGATTATACTGGCCTCATCCTCATCTCTTACATCGATACGCGGAGACAAGGTAGAGCTCCCAGCTACTATCCCGGCGTACGAATCTGTATCTACTTCAATCACCCGTTTCAACAGAGACACGCTGCCCAAAACTGAGGAAAGCGTCTGTGAAAACTCCCTCTCTGTAATCAAGATCTTTGAGTCGGAATCTTGCAGCAAAGATTCGAGTTCAGGTGCCTTAAGCGCGGTGTTGAGCAACACAGCTACGCCTCCAGCCTTGATTACACCGAAATAGTTGATAACCCACTCAGGGCTATGAGACAGCAAGATAGCCACATGGTCGCACTTGTTCATCCCCAGGTTCAGGAGGGCATTGGCTACCCTGTTAGAAGCCTCATCTAGCTCTCCATAGGTCATTCTCTTAGCCCCGGAAACAATGGCGTCTTTGTCTGGGATTTCGTTGGCAGCATCTTCCAGGGCCTGCTTAATGTTCATCAGTGCCTCCGGGAATGTCTGGGTATTCGCAGTAAAATATATCGCAACAATAGGTATATGACAAGCCCCGGCTAGGATTGCTGCGAGATCCAATAAGGAGAGATTAGACCTCAGCATAATAAGAGGCTGTGGCATGGCAAATGTGCCCGGCGGGTACGATCAATCGCCTATTGACTGGTCGAAACGAGCGCAGTTGACTGACGAGCGGCAATCGGCCGACACTAGAGTTTTTTCGGAGGCTGTAGCTGCTGCTGTAGCTGTTGCGGTAGCTGCTGGGGTTGTTGCTGGGATTGTATGGCAATTACCTCGCTTCCCACTTCAAACAGCTCTGACTTGATCTCGTGTACCAGGCCCCAGGACTTCGCCTCTTCCGGATATAGCATCGTTCCCTCAATCATGGCGTCGGTAATATCTTTGGCGTTCTTGCCCGAATTCGCTGCAATCACCCTGGCAATGTTCTCCATATCAACCCTTAACCCCTTTAACCTTTCTTCCAGCACCTTTTCCTCCAGGTTCTGCTCCCCCCTGAACTGAACATTGACGCCATGAAACAGGAAGCGCGCCTGGGGTACCGATAGTCTTCTGGAACCGGCACAATACAGGACAATGCCTATTGAGTCGACGCTGCCGAAATTGTGTGTCGTGATAGAAGCAGGCAACCCCTTCAGATAGTTATACGCGCTCAAGCCATGGATAACAGAACCACCAGGCGAAGAGACAAGAATGATGAACTTGTCTGTCCCTTGCTTCATCTTCTGGTCGATCGCGCTCATCAGAGCATTGACAGTGACATCAATCACTGGGGCAAAGAATCTGATCACAACTGGTTTCATTGTGCCCTAATTCTAGCAGATATGCGGAAATCAAGGAAAGATGAACCATGATAAGCGAATAGTTCTGCTATACTATGAACAGGGATTCGCTTCATGAATGGCTTGAAGAGGGTCAAGGAGAGGATGCGGGAGCTACGGGAGACAATCAATCACCATAACTACCGCTACTACGTGCTTGATAGCCCTGAAGTCAGCGATGCAGAGTACGGTGAACTGATGAAGGAGCTCAGGCAGCTTGAGACTGAGCATCCTGAGTTTGTTACCCCTGACTCGCCAACGCAGAGAGTTGGAGCGCCTCCTGTAGAGGCGTTTGGCGTGGTGGAGCATCCCCAGCCTCTGCTCAGCCTGGCCAATGCCTTTTCCTATGAAGAACTCGCAGCCTGGCATAAAAAGGCAATCAACCTCTTAGGCGGAAGCCCGTCTGACTTCGTCTGCGAGCCCAAGATTGA
>JAUWOB010000134.1 GCA_030612345.1 Dehalococcoidia bacterium
CATGTCTTCCGGCACTTCCAGACCCAGGCAGTGCCGGCTTTTATCGAGTTAGCCGATGCCCCGACGACGGCAATGGATCTGGGATAGAAGATAGGCTCGAATTCCCTAAGCTTTTCCTCGAACAAAGTCAGACCTCGGGAACCCCAACCTGTCTGGCGCAACTGAGGTTTGCTAGACTGCTGGTCATCCGGCTTAGCGGTTCTTCGACTATCACTCCAGGATTATCCTGGCATCAACAGCCACAGCCTTATCAGGATAGGCGAATACCGGATTAAGGTCGAGCTCGCTTATGTCAATGTTCTTCTCGACAAACTGAGATACCTTGACTATTAGCTTCTCTAATGCTGGCATGCTGGCCGGCTTCTGCCCTCTGTAGCCTTCCAGTATGGGGTATCCCTTTATCTCTCTGATCATCTCTTTGGCATCTCGTTCGGTAAGCGGGACTATTCTGAAGGAGACGTCCTTTAACACCTCTACCAGTATACCCCCGAGCCCGAACATGATTACTGGGCCGAATTGGGGATCCTTGCTCATGCCAACAATCACTTCCACTCCCGGGGGAACCATGGGTTGTACCGAAATGCCCTCGATTTGAGCTTCGGGATACGCTCGCTTGATAGAGGACATAATCTCGCTGTAAGCCTTGCCTACTTGAGTAGCGTTGGCCAGTCCTAACTTGACACCGCCCGAATCGCTTTTGTGAATCACATCGGGGGAGTTTATCTTCAGCACTACGGGAAAGCTCATCTCCTTGCTTATAGAAATAGCCTCCTTCTTACTTCGAGCGAGCTTCGTTTCAACGACGGGTATCCCCGCTTTGCTGAGGAGCTCCTTGGATTCGACCTCGGTTAAGGCATTTTGGCTCTTTATCATTGCTTGTCTCCCTTCCTCGCAGTGTCTGTTCTGGATTGGCCCCTTATTGTAACCCGTCATACATGTTTTCTCTAGCCGGTCTGCAGTTTGCTCGTTCAGCTGGGGTGACAAATCCAGACGGGGCGTCACCTTGGCTTGCACAGGACTTCCTTGACACTCAACTCAAAGAAATCGTGGGTATGAGCTGGCTTGACGACCAGGGCAGTATCTGCTCCCTTCCCTGTGCCGCCGATAGAGATGATCTCCTGGTCCGTTCTTGCGAGACCGGCATCGGCAGCCATAAGGGCTATCTCGCAGGCTACTTTGGTGCCCTGCCCAAAAATCCTTAAGGTCTGAGCTATGATCTCATCCACCTGATAGGTATTGAACCTGCGGCGAACTGCCCTGCCCACCCCGCCGAAGGCATGAGTGGCCGTCAATATCACTCCCCCCTTCTCCAGTATCTCAGCCCTGTCTAGCGGGGTAAGCTCCTGAACGTCGGGAGCCTGAAGTCCCGTTGTATGAGTGACTATCACTACCTTGTAGTCGGAGAAAGCCTGCACTGCCTTCACCCCGGTCTCCCCGCTGGTGGAGGCCACCACTACCGTTCTTATTCCCAGCTCCCCGGCTCTCTTTTTAGCTATGCGAAAGGTCTCCTCAGTGTTTTCACTGCCTGGTTTGGCAAAAAGCACGCTCTGGATTTCCGTCATTCCTGAATCAGCACCTCCTTTCTCTGCTATAATATCTTACCAGATAAGCGAATGAAGGTCATTTTTGTCCATGGGTCGGGTGCCTATGGGGGCGTGTGGCGCTATCAAACTGACTACTTCACGGATTCCGATGCCGTCGACTTGCCCGGCCACCTCCAGGGCCGGATTCTTAATAGCGTGGAGGAATATGCTGACTGGCTCAGGGAGTATATCAGAGGTAACGGAGATGGAGATGTGGTCCTGGCCGGGCACTCTTTCGGCGGAGCTATAGCCCTCACGTATGCCCTCAGACACCCCCAAGAACTGAAGGCGATTATCATCATCGGCAGTGGAGCCAGACTGAAGGTTCACCATGCGTATCTAACCACTCTTGAGAGGGCTGTGAAAGGCGATCTGCGGAAGTGGCATCAGCTATTGGCAGAGATTCATCGCTTAGCACCGGAGGATTATAGAAGCGAAGTCATAGAGAAACAGAAGGCCATTGGTCCGGCCATAATGCTCAGTGACTTCCTGTGCTGTAACGAGTTTGACCTCATGGACCGGCTCCAGGAGATAATAGTGCCCGCCCTTGTCATCTGTGGTGAACTGGACATAATGACCCCTGTAAAATATGCTCATTACTTAGGAGCCAAGCTCGCTAACTCTCAGGTGGTGATTATCCCCCAGGCTACTCACTTTGTCTTCGCTGAGAAGCCGGAAGCGGTCAATGAAGCCATAGCGGGTTTCCTTAAGACTATATCTGCCTGAGTTTCCTCCGCATTTGCAGCGAGACTGGAATCCGTACCTGTTTGATGCATCAGCTACGATTGCCCGATAAGCGGCGCTGCTACGTTACCGAAGCGGAGTTGTTAAGAACCGGTCGGCTGCTTGCGCATAAGCGTAAAAACCCGGCTCATCGTGGACGACGACCGGGCCTTGCGGAATTCGCCGCAGTAAGCATTAAGCTTCACACGGCGGAGCAGGCCTGATCCCGCTGGCCAGCTTGAGCTCTTCAGTATCGCTCCACTGCCACCCCAGGCCTTTGCCTGCCCCCCCGGGCCGTAACACTCCCTTTGCCACCAGTTCATCGATTCGCCTGTGGACCAGCCCAATATCGAGGCCTAGCTTCCGGGAAATCCGGCGGGCTAGTTCCGCCTGGGCGTTGTTGAGATGCACCGGGGCTGAGGATATCCCACCCAGTCTCTCGATGAGATTTTCCTCAAGCAGAGTCCACACGAAGCGCACTCTCTCTTGCCCCTCGACCAGATCAGTGGATTGAGCATCTCCCTCTCTTGCCCGACGCCTTATGTCATCCCAGGCACCCTCTATCCCCCTATCATAGATAGCGATGGCCTCCTTTGTCATCTCCTTGCTCATGGCTGCGGTCTCGGTGATGGGCTCATTGGCGTTGTAGCGGGCCCAGTTTCGGCTCAGTATGCGGACGCCGTAGTCCTCAGCTCTCTCGTACAGTTCAGTTCCCGGAAGCGGGGACAGCATATGAAAGCCGTATTTGGCGCCGTACTTGTGATGAAGCTTGTCGGCAAAGGCTATAGACTTGAGGGCTGTATCCCAACTCTCCCCTGGAAGTCCGAGGATGAAAGAGTTGAAGACGTTGATACCGGCCTCAGTGGCTATCTTCACGGCGCGTTGCACCCCCTCGGTCGTGCTT
>JAUWOB010000020.1 GCA_030612345.1 Dehalococcoidia bacterium
GCCAAGATGGAACTCCTTGGCTACCTTATCGAGCGTTTTAACGAGGGTCGCTCTAAGACTTTCTTTTGCACTGGCTGTCAGTTATTGCCTCTAGACATGTTAAAGGCAACCGTCGCTGAAGCCGAGGCAGAAATGAACGAGAGGGCCGATGTCAAAGAAAAATCCAGGTTGCTCCGGGCGGCCATCAGCCGTCTGGCTGGCGCCTTAGATGTCGATTTGAAGCTAAGAAAATGAACCAGCGGGGGATGACAGCACTCTACTCCCCTTTGCTGGTGGCCACAAGCAGGATGCCCTGCTGCTGGCAGTAGGGGCATACACGTTGCCGGTCTCTGTTCTCTCGGGCAACCGCACTGTGGCCTGATATTGCAGGTCAGTAGAATGTGCACACCTCATCACGCCTTTTGCCGGATGGTTGACTTGCTTATCTAATAGATCGAGACGCACGAAGTAGTGATACGATTCAGAGGCCCGGACATGAATCCAGGTCAAGGAGGCGCAAAGTGAAACGGACTGTACTGATCATCGTGTTGCCGGTTATCGCCGTCATATGCTTAGTAGCCATACTTCATGGCGTATTCGGTATAGCACCATGGGTCATAAGGGGATCAGGGCCAATAGTGGAGAAGGAGTATTCCTTTCAGGAGTTTGACCAGGTCGAAGTGTCCAGCGCTGTCGAATTTGAAACGACCCAATCTGTGGATTACAGCATCAAAGTCACCGGCTACGAGAACTTGATCGAACGACTGGAGGTTGATCTCTCGGGACAAACGTTGATAATAGGTCTTAAACCGGGGAGCCATTTTAATAACAATGTTAAGGCCGTTATCACCATGCCGGCATTGAGCAAACTCGTTGTTTCGGGTGCATCCCAGGGGACCGCAAAGGGGTTTAAATCCGCCGATGATTTCGACCTGGAGGTATCCGGTGCCAGCCGGGCCGAAGTTGATATAGAAGCGGGTAAGACCACTGTAGATGTCTCCGGCGCCAGCAGAGTTGCCGGTGAATTGAACGCACAGCATACCAGGCTAATAATCTCAGGAGCCAGTCGCTGCGAGCTAGCCGGGACTGCCGGCGATACCGATTTGAATGTCTCCGGCGCCAGCCAGGCCAATTTGTGGCAATTTCAGATACAAAATGCCAATGTCAATATCAGCGGGGCCAGCCGGGCTACCATAAATATGACCGGTACTTTGAATGTAGATCTCTCGGCAGCTTCTTCTCTGGAATACACGGGACATGCTGTCCTGGGCAAGGTGAATATCACTGGCGCTTCCAGAATGACCGGTAAATAATAGTGAAGTGACTAAACCGGATAGCTGAAGTCAACTCTGCGGTAACAATGCTGGGTTTTGTTCAACCTCAGGCGTTTCATACAAAGACTCAGATTGTGAGCTGGTACAGGTGTGTTGACTATAATCCATCTGTTAAAATAGAGAAGACCATGTCGATTAAAGAACTCCTACCACAACATTACAACTCAATCATCGACCTCGATTGGTGGCGGGAAAAACGCGAAGATATTAAACGCCGTTTTCGGGAAAATATCGGTACACCTCCCTTTGTCAGGAATACCCGTTCCATTAAAACGATCGATTCCGTAGAGAATGAATTGTATACCAGGTGTAAGATCCGTTATCTGGTAGGCGACTATGAAGAGATTTGTGCTTATCTCTTTATTCCCACTGGCATAACAGATAAAACCCCCGCCATTTTAGCCTTGCACCAGATGAACGACTTATTCGGCAAAGACGAAGCCGCTGGCTTACATGGCTACCGGGATTTTGCCTATGGGGAAGAACTAGCCCGGCGTGGCTATGTAGTGTTAGTTCCCGATTATCTAACAATGGGGGAAAGGATATTCCCGGGGAGAAAGAATTTCGATTCCCTGCCTTTCTATGAGAAATACCCTGACTGGTCGATGGTTGGCAAAGATATCGAGGATTCTATGTCCGCCGTCGATGTCCTACTGACCTTCGATTTTGTAGACCCAACCAGGATCGGTGTTATCGGTCATTCTTACGGTGGTGCTAACACCATCTTTGTCCTGGCTATGGATGACCGGATTGTAGCTGGTGTCAGTAATTGTGGTATGTCAGTTATCTCTGAAGAGGAAAAATGTCTTGAATGGTCGTCCGAAGATGAGTATATCTATTTCCCCAAACTCAGGAAATACCTGTTGGAGAAAAAGGATCTTCCCTTCGACCTGAACGAAGTCGCCGCCCTGATCGCCCCCAAGCCTTGGTGCAATATTTCAGCCTATTACGATCGGACCATGGGCAACCAGGAATTTCTCGCCGGAGTTGGCGTTCAACTCAATCAGATATACAAACTATATGGCAAGCAAAATCAATTCTGTTTCTTCATGCACGGCAATGATCATTCATTTCCCAAATACGCGAGAAGCCTGGCATATGAATGGCTGGACCGATTCTTGAAAACGTAGGCAATTTACTTCTATCAAATAACACATGCAATTCAATTGACACTTTAGCGCTTCGTGCAATAGATGCCATGCCCTGGCAGAACCAGACGGGCCTTAAGGCCTGCGCGGGATGGGCTCACTACCGTCTTGCGTGACCGACCCACCATCTTAAGGTGACCTCGATTGTTCCCGTTGACATTCTTAATGCCAGAATCTACACTTCAGAAGTACCATCATGAACGTCAGGGTCTTTGCTATCTTGCTTCTATGCGTCTTTTGTTCATTGCTGGGAGTGGGGATTGTAAGCCCGTTATTACCCCTTTATGCCGAGGCTATGGGAGCCACCGGGGTCTTGCTAGGGATGATTTTCAGTTCATTCACAATAGCCCGAGCCGTGGTGATTCCTTTTATCGGTCCGATCTCAGACCGCCGAGGCAGAAAGCTCTTCCTACTCAGCGGATTCGGCGGTTTCACAGTGGCAACGTTGGGCTATATTCTGGCAATCACGTCGTTCCATTTGATAATAACTCGTGCCGTACAGGGTGCCACTGCCGGTATGATGCTTCCCATAGCCAGGGCCTATATTGGTGACCTCTGTCCAATGGGCGAGGAGGGAAGATGGCAGGGCATAGCCAATGCCGCCTTTCTCGGCGGTTTCGCTCTCGGTCCCCTTATCGGTGGCCCGATAGCAGAGTGGTATGGATATAACACGGCCTTCTACGTTATGGGTGGCATATGCCTGCTGAGCTTTCTGCTAGCTCTCCGCTTCTTACCGGAAAGCGGGTCCCTGCAGACTGGAGGAGGACGCCAATCAACAGCGCAACTATTCAGGCTGGTGCACACCAATAGCATGTTCCGCGGTCTCTCTTTCTACCGGGCTGGCCTTGCCCTCGGACGGGGCTGTCTTATGGTGTTTCTGCCCATCTTTGCCGCTTCATCACTGAACATAGGCGTAGGCCTTATTGGAGTATTGCTGGCATGTCATCACATATTGAGGGCAGCGATTCAACCATATTCAGGTAACCTTGCCGATAGGTTCAATAGGCGAACCCTGCTGATTATCGGTGCTGTCTCTCACATCATTTTCTTTATCCTGATCCCGCGAGAATATAGTTACTGGCAACTATTGGTGCTGGTCGCTTTCGGCGGTGTTGCCGCTGGCTTTGCCATGCCGGCACTGACAGCCCTGTATACGGAGCAGGGCAGAACCTCCGGTATGGGCACAGCTATGACTCTGGACATACTGGCAATGTCTATTGGCATGGGAATAGGACCGATTCTCGGCGGCGTAGTAGCCGATGCCCTGAACATCGCCTCAGTGTTCTACTTCTCTGCCGGAGTACAAGTTATAGGAATTGCCCTGTTTTTCATGCTCACCAGGGGTTACAGATTTAGCGCCGAGATCGCCAGCCAGAAAACATGGGACAGCCAACCGCATGATTGAGATCAACAACGGTCCGAAACCCGTAGCCCAGTCATTATTAGCTTGGAATGTTATCCACAACGCTTCAATTCGTTCATGCCCTTCACTTCTAACAGCATAGCGCTTTCTGTTTTTGTTAAGCGCCCGCACGCCAGGAGGATTAGCCGTATACATGCCAGGTTATCAGATATAACGTGAGAGGCTTTGGTGGGGTCACAATCGCCTGAATTGTTACTTAGTTGCACACTGAGTCATCTTGTGTAACTGACGGTGAGACAACCATCACCTTCTGCAGGGGCAACAATGTACCACGCACGACCAGATCATAGCCTCCGGCACAGAGTTGTATGAACGACCGTTGTGTTTAGACCAGGTCACACGCTTCGGGAGGCATCCAGTGAGCATCCTTTCCTTCCCATTTGACGTTACATCCAATTGGATTGGTCAGTGGCACACTTACCGGCTTTCCCGCTACGATTTCTTCCAGGGCTCTCTCCAGGTCATTGGTCGTCATCTGGGCGGTATTGCGCGGGTTATCGACGCCGCGGCCGGTATAGACGAGCTTACGCTCCTCGTTGAAGACGAAGAAATGCGGCGTCCTGAGTGCTCCGTAAGCCAGCGCTACGTCTTGACTTTGATCACGGGCATAGACCCAGGGGAATTCATGCTCCTCCATTCGCTTTACCATGGTGGGAAAGTCATCCTCTTGATAGGTGTTTTCACTGTTGGAGTTAATACCGATGAAAGCAACACCCTTATCCTTGAAGCGCAGAGCCGTGGCGCGAGTGACTTCGTCTGATCCGGTTACGAAGGGGCAATGATTACACGTGAAAAATACCACCAGCACCCTGGCTGCCTTGAAGTCATCCAGGCTGTAGGTTTTGCCATCGGTGGCCGGTAATCTGAAATCGTGCGCTTTCTCCCCCATTCGTAATGTGAACATCAGCTATCCCTCTCCTGTCTTGTATTGAATTTTGCCATACCATAGTGTAGTCAAGTTAATCACCCCGGTTATTCCCCGACAAGCAGGTGATGTGAAGTATCATGACTCCTTAGTTCTTTTCAAATCCCTGTTGTTATTAGTGCTTCGGTTACATAACCGCTTTCTTTCTCACTGTATCGCACAAAAACTTGTTAAGTGTGATTCCCGAAGCAAAAGGGCTGGATCTCCCAAGACAAGAAACGTCCAGCCCTTCTGAGTTCTGTCAGGCTGCGTAGTATCAGCTCTACTTGCCGATTCGGAATACCTTGGTGCCGCAGGTCGGACAGACGCCCTGGGTCGCTGGTCGGCCATTCTTCATGACGATGCTCTTCGGGTTTCTGACTTCCTTTTTGGCACGGCACTTCACACAGTACGCTTGCATTTGTGCGTCCTTTCTTAGGCAGGGATAATAGGATATCCGTGTATACGATGTCAATAGCCATGGACGTGCCAGATCTCGCCGGCCATATCTTCGACCTTAATTGGCGTGCCCTCACTCCTACCATAGCGACCCCAAAGATCAGATGACGGGTCTGGAACTTGACAGAAGCCAAGGTCGGCTGTAGCATCTTATCATAATCGATTTGTCCGAAAGGGACTGAACCGATGCATAAGTGGAGGACGTCAAATGCGCAAACTGCGGTACATAATCCCAGGGTTAGTGGTTCTTCTGGCGCTCTATCTGCTATTGTGGCCGGTGCCGATAGAGCCTGTTGCCTGGACTCCGCCTGAGAATCCAGGCCTAACAGGACCTTATGGCGTGAACAACATACTGGCACAAGCTGAACTGTACCCTCTTGCCGGCGGCCATGGCCCTGAGGATACGGCACTCGGTCCGGACGGCCTGATTTACAGCGGTCTGGCCGACGGCTCAATTGTACGCTTCTCGCCCCAGAACGGTGGCGCTATAGAAGCCATTGCCAACACGGGCGGCCGGCCTCTCGGGCTTCAGTTCCATAATAACCGGCTCTACATCGCGGATGCCTTCAGCGGCTTGATCTACATCGACAATGCCACGGCAGCGGCGGGCCACCAGGTCCAGCTAGCTACCGATGAGGTCAATGGCGAGAAGATGATATTCGTCGATGACCTTGACATAGCCTCCGACGGCACGGTCTGGTTCACGGATGCCTCCACGCGCTTCGATCAACATAACTATGTTCTCGACATCACCGAGTCACGGCCTACCGGCCGCCTGCTCTCCTGGAACCCGGACACCGGCGAAACAAGCGTTCATGTAGAGGAGCTGGGATTCGCCAATGGTGTGGCGCTCGGACCGGGCGAGGCTTATGTGCTGGTGAACGAGACTATGCGCTACCGTATCACGCGCTACTGGCTAAGTGGAGAAAAAGCAGGCCAGACCGACATCTTCATTGAGAACCTGCCGGGTTTTCCCGACAACTTGAGTTACAACGGCGAGGACCTCTTCTGGCTGGCGCTGATATACCCCCGTGACAGGAAGATAGACAGTATCATGCCCAGACCTTTCCTGCGTAAAATAATCATGCGTCTGCCCGCAACGCTGCGCGTGAGTGAACCCGACCCAATAGCCCTGGTCATTGGCTTAGACCATGACGGAAATGTAGTTCACAACCTGCAGGACCATACCGGCCGCTACCACACTGTTACCAGTGCTAATGAAGCAGATGGCTGTCTCTGGCTCGGCAGCCTGACACAACCATACGTAGCGCGCATTCCTGTACCGTAGTCGAATCGTCATACAGGGTCAATCAGTCTTCCTCTGTGAGTCAGACGGGAAGCTGTCAAGCTTGATTCGCAGAATGAAGGGGCCGGACTATCCCGATACGAGAAGTATCCAGCCCTTCCGGGTTTTGTCAGGCTGCCTGGTAGCCGCCCTACTTGCCGATTCGGAATACTTTGGTGCCGCAGGTTGGACAGACGCCCTGGGTTGCCGGTCGGCCGTTCTTCATGACGATGCTCTTCGGGTTTCTGACTTCCTTCTTGGCACGGCACTTCACACAGTATGCTTGCATTTGTCCCTCCTTTCTTGGGCAGAGATAGTAAGATACTCACCGGTACAATGTCAATAGCCACCATGATGCCGGAGCCCATGACCTGAGCTTGGAACCTACCATGCCATGAATCGGCAACATCAAAAATGAAGTAACCCGAGTAACCTCGCTTCTCTACCCTCCTATCAGCCGGGCTGGCTCCTCCGCTTACCTTGTGCTGTGCCTCGGACGCACCTTTCAGCGTTCGCCACACCGGGCCTTACGCCAGGGCCCTGCTTGGCTACTCGGGACAGTGTTCATGTTAAGACTTACGCAACTTATCTGTCAATATGCCTTAGGTACTGGGATATTGGTACCGGCTTCTGACACAGGGCCACAGCAGACGGGCAGCAACTCTCCCAGATTTGAGATAAGGAAATCGGGCCTCTGCCGCTCAAGTCGCCAACGGGGATGATAGCTCTCATTTCTGACTATGGCCGCGGTAACCGCCTTTGCTCTCTTCCCGGCAATGATGTCCTCCTCCATGTCGCCTACATATATAGTTTCCTGTGGCCTTATCCCTAGCTTCTCTGCCGTAGCGAGAATCGGCTTGGGCGAAGGTTTCTGTTCATCACAGTCTTCCTGCCCGGTGACCACATCAAAGTAGCTATCTATCCCCAGTTTCTTAAGGTGCTCTCTCAAGAAAAGGGTCGGAATATTGGAAGCTACGCCCAGTACCTTTTCCAGCTTCTTGAGTGCAGAGAGCACCTCTGCCACCTCCGGAAAGCCCCTGACGGCGGGAGCGTATCGCGGGTAGGACTCACGGAATTTCCTATCGACCTCCCCCAGCAACTCGAGCGGAATGCCATTTGCCCTGTGAAACTCGGGGACGGGCAGCTTGAATGCCGCCCTGAAGTCCTCGAGCGTCTTGGGCCCCTCGAATCCGAGAGCAGCGTAGGCATCCAGGTTGGCTCTCCAGACGGTGACAATGTCATCCAGAAGCGTGCCGCTTGCATCGAACACTATCGCCGTAATCTGCATGTCCTGCCCTCGTCTTCTTGAGGCTTGGCCGAAGGTGATAGGGTTATGAGTCGGAGCTGTCCAGAACGCGATGCCCGCTCCCCACACCGGTTTTCCTGCTATTATAGCACGGAGGATCGAGAGACAGGCTGTGGTGTATTCCGGGAAAGAACCTTCGCCGTACCAGAACCGAATTCGCTGGGCTGGCAGCAGATGCCCGTTGCCGGCGGGACCAGCTTGTTGATGGAGGGTTGACAGTGGGGGGCGGGAAGGATACTATGAACCCGGATTCTGGCGAGGTCTAACTGCAGGTCCGGGAAGGCGGAGAATGAAGACCGAAGAAGACCTAAACAGGCAACTGGAAGATATCCTGGCCAAGATAGATGAGGCCAGGAGAGAGTTGAAAGCCCTGCGCAGGAATGCGACGGAGGGCCCTAAGGGAAAGGCGAGAGCCAGCTTCATCGCAGGCAAACAACGCATGATTGAGGCTGCGGAAGCTGCAAAGCAATTGGACACATTGAAGCAACGGGAACAGGAGATTCGAGCCAAATCGCACTCAGACGACCGATAACGCGTCTTGTTACTCGGTATAGCTGACCGTTGCGCAATCCGTACTGGTGAGGCACATCGCAAAGCAGAGATCGGTCAGTGCTCATTGGTCGGTTCCCCGGGCTCTCTCAAGAACACTTCATCCACGATGTCCATAATGAAATTCGCATCGAAGAAATCGATGCCGTAGTCTTGACATATGCGCTCCAGTCTCTCAGGGTCGATCGTTTCATCGAACTGCGAAAACGGCCCGCTCCATGTAAAATAGTCCACGAAGAAGGCTTCTGCATCCTCAAGCTCGTCCTCGTCAAAATACTCCTCCAGCCGACTAACCATCTCGTTGACTCGCTCATTCTTCTTGCGCCTCCCTTCCAGCCAGTGGAGCCTTCTCTTCCTTGATTTTCGCTCCGCTCTTCTTTCTTCTCTGCCCATGTTGCCTCCTTTGCTTGAAGCGACTAGTCGCAGCAGATGGCGAATGCTGCCCGGACTATAACACAGGCGCCAACTAGGCCGCCAATCTTCTGCTATTGTATGGCCGGCCGACAAACATGGCAGGGAAATCCTCGATGCCAGGGCTAGACGATCATAGGGAGTATTCAGTTCCCGGCGATCCGGTTTGGCACCGCCCACGAAGACCGCGCCCGCCTTAGCCTGCGTAATGGCAAATTGCTCGTTGCTGGCATGACAGAAGGCGTGATTGTTGATACGAATCACGGTTGCTTCAACCTCTTCGCTCTCGCTCTCGGTCAGGCAACGCTCCAGGGTTAGCACTGCATCGTTAATATGGCCAGGCGGTCTCATATCCCGAGGACAGACCGACGGCTGCTATCTTCTCAGGCTCACCTATGAGCTGGAAGCCGGTGCTCCCGCCAGGCTCATCTCGTATTGCAGAAGACCAGTCGTGACACTCGCCGGGTCTTTTATACAATGTACTACCGACACATGTTCCCGAGGCTCCGAACACGCCTGCTAGGACCGCAGGAAGGAGTATCGTTGCGTGGTGATAATTGAGACCTCTGGTCTTTCACGCCGCTTCAGGGACATAATCGCGGTAGACGACTTGACCATGACGGTTGAGTCTGGTGAGGTGCTTGGTCTCTTGGGACCAAGTGGGGCGGGGAAGACGACCACCATTCGCATGCTGGCAGGAATAATCGCTCCCACGAAGGGACAAGCCATCGTAGCTGGCTGCAGAACTGACCGGGATGTGGAGAAACTGCACGAGGTCATTGGCATGCTCACCGAGACACCCGGCTTCTACAGCCGACTCAGCGCCAGGCGTAACCTCGAGTATTTTGTCGGCTTTTACTCCATTGATGATGCCCCTTCCCGGGTGGAGAAGTACCTCAGGTTGATGGAGCTATGGAAACGGAGGGAGGACAAGGTCGGCACGTTTTCCAAGGGAATGAAACAGAGAATTTGCATTGCATCTGCACTTCT
>JAUWOB010000118.1 GCA_030612345.1 Dehalococcoidia bacterium
CTGAGGGCAGTGAGCCTGGCAGCTATAGCACTGGATACAAAACCAGATCATATCTGAAGATAGAACCTCTTTCCTCAATCCCAGAAGCACCATGCGAATTATCCGGCGGGGATTGAATTTCTGATCTATATCAGAAACGGGACAGCTTGCCGTACAGAGACCACAGGCAAAGCAAAGCTTGATATTCTCTCCGCCCGGCTCATTGGCAACATCGTATTTGAATCTTGTATCCAGTTCGTTCAAAGCTACAGTCATCTTCGCCTCCTTGACACGGTTCGAGTGAGAGATCCTATACTAGCCCGGCAGCTGCCAGTATCTCCGGGACCCTGTCTTCGCGTCCGATAAACATAATGTGTACCCCGTCACAGACTCTCGCGTCCCTTATCTGCCTTATCATGCGGGCAGCTATCTCTATTCCCTTGGAAACCCCTGTTCCTTTCGGGGCCTCGGCCAGTTCATCGACAAGGTTTTGGGGAATGAAAACACCGGGAACATTCTCATTCATGTACGCGGCCATCTTCACGCCGATAACAGGTACTATGCCCGCAAGTATCTTAACGTCCTGATCGATATTGCGGACGAATTCCGTAAATCTCTTTAACTCATCGAGCTCATAGACAGCCTGCGTCTGAATGAAGCTAACTCCTGCCCTGAGCTTTTTCTCAACCTTAATAAGCTGCGGCTCAAGCGGATCCGACGAAGGGGACGCAGATGTTCCAATGCAGAAGTCAATACTTCCGTCCAGTTCATTTCCTGCCATGTCCTTGCCGGAGTTCAGAGTATGCACAAGGTGGATGAGTTGCACCGAATCGAGGTCGAACACCTGCTTTGCCTCCTTATGGTCACCAACATCAACCGAGTCGCCGGTAAGACATAAAACATTACTGACGCCTCGGGAGTAAGCGAAAAGAAGATCTGCCTGAATGGCCAGACGATTCCTGTCGCGGCAGGTTACTTGAAGTACCGGCTCGCCACCGTGTTCCTCAATCAAGAGGCAAACCCCCACGGATGGATAACGCATTACGGAGCTTTGATTGTCAGTCACGTTCAGGCCATCGACCTTATCCTTGAGAAGCTCAATATGCTCTATCGTCTTTGCCACGTTGGAGCCTTTTCCCGGCGCCGCCTCAGCAGTGACGATGAAGTCCTTTGTCTTGAGAGTTTCCCTGAAAGGTGTTACCATCCTTTACCCCCTTAAGCTCTTACCGCCTGGACCCTGCCCGGCCTTTTCACCGCCCGAAAATTCTTGGGCGCGTTATACTGGCGCATCAGGTCAAGTCTGCCTTGCTTTTCCAGCCTGCGATATATCAGAACCCAGGCACAATCCTTCCCGGCATCTATTTCGCATTTTCCTCCCTTTCTGGTACCACCGCAGGGGCCGTTGAGAAGGCCTTTGGCACAGCGAACCACCGGGCAAATGCCGCCGGTTCGATCCAGATAGCAATCGCCACAGGCGCCACACATTTCCACCCACACGCCTTCGCTTTCCGGCATCCCGATAAAAGTGGTGTTCACTGCCGGGAACACCGGCTTGTCCTCAAATACGTCGGCCATGGTCTGCACACCCGCCCCACAGGCCAGCGACAGAACCGCCTCAACCTCGGAGACCTTATCTCTAAGCTCCATTACCATCTCCTTCTCGCACTGCCGCTCCACCGTAGCTTCTAGAGTTACAATCTCATTCTCCTCCGCACTTCGAGCGAGTCTGAGCTGTGCAGCAAGTATGCCCACCTCTTTCTCTCCACCAGCCCAGCAAACCGCCACGCACGTGCCACACCCCGCCACAAGCACCTTCTTATAAGGGGCCACTGCTCTGCTAATCTCTGCCATTGGTTTTCGTTCAGCGATTATCATCTTGCCTCCCTCAACTCTCTTGTTACCATTTCTATCTCGTTCGCTACCTGGACAAACTTGTGCGGCGCGTTCGGGCTAAGACTAAACATCACGGCAGGCCTGTCGTCTATGCCAATCTCCTTCAACAGCATTTCGCAATGCTTCACCCTTTCCTTTGCTCTTGTGTTTCCCGTTATATGATGGCAAGCTCCATCTTCGCATCCCAGTACCAGCACTGCCGATGCACCCTTCTCAAAAGCTCTCAGGATATGAATCACGTCCACTCGACCCGCACACGGAATCCGAATTATGCGCAGTGCCTCTGGATAGTGAAGTCCCAGTTTTCCTGCCAAATCGGCGGCGGGATAGGCAGAATGCTGGCAACAAAAAGCGACAATGGCCCCGTTCATGCTTCTCCTATGGCTTCGATCTGTGCCAGCATTTGATCGTCCCTGTAGCCTTGAAATTCTATTGCCTTGGCCGGACATACAGCCGCACAAATGCCACAAGCATGACAGGCGAGGTCCGAAATCACGGCTTTCTCTTTGCCACCATCCATCCCCATCAACTGGATAGCACCATGGGCACAGACCCGAATGCATGTCAGGCAGGCGACGCACTTCTGGGGGTCTGCCTTGACTCTCTCGCTCTCCACCGCAATCTTGCCGGAAGACAGGAGTACCTGGATGCTCATGACAACGCTAGAAATATCGCTTAACACCCGGCCGATGTCGGATTGCCCGCGACACCCACCGATGAAAAACACCCCCTTCTTTTCAGAAGCAACAGGATACAGATGGACGTTTTCATCCTGGTAGAAGCCCTTGACATCTAAGCGAACATTCAGAAGCGAACCCAGGGTTGCGGTTCCTTCGGCGGGGCAGATAAGCTCCTCTGCCACCAGAAGGTCACAGGCCATGGTTGTGTCTTCCCCGAGAAGAACATCTCTGGCCTCGATTGCTATACCCCCATTATCCATGGTAATCCTGGGAGCGGCCGGGCACTTCAAGAACACAACTCCGCAGTCTCTGGCTTCGCGATAGAGCCTCTCTGCCCCTTCGCTGTCTACTTTCACATCTTTGCAGAAGACGTAGATCTCACTGCCCCAGATTCTCTTGGCTGCCAGCGCATTATTCAGAGTGGTCAGTGTAGGAAAGCGGGAGTTTTCATCGGCGAAATCGAACATGAAGGCCATAGTAGCCGGCTTCATTGCCAGAGCAGGGTTATTGAGCCTCTTAACAAGCTGCTCCTGGGACACGATATTCATGCTGGAGATCTCTTCGCTCTCGGCTCGGAACTCCGGATTGGAGGCTAGAGCAAGCTCGCTCCGACATCCGGTGGCAAGCACTATCGCCCCATACCTGCGGGAAATGTCCTTTCCTTCTCTAGCTATCGTTACAGTGAAGTCTCCTATTGTCCCCTCCGCTGCCACCAGGCGGGCAGAGGTGAGAACCTCGATGCTCTCATCTCGCTCTGCTGCACCTACCATTGAACTCATATCAAATCCGTAGAAGCCCTCCAATTCCTGGGTGCCACTCCCCAGGGCGGCAGCGTTTTCCAGCAGAGTTGTCCGCAGACCCGCCAAAGAAAGGCGCAGGCCCGCATTGATTGCCGAGAATCCACCACCAACCACCAGAACATCCCTCTCCACAGGCAGCTCCTTCTTCTCCACAGGCTGGAGCAACCGCGCCTTGTTTATCGCCATCTTGACGAGCTCCACAGCCTTTCCCGTAACATCACCCTCATGAGCCCAGGAGCACTGCTCCCTTATGTTTGCC
>JAUWOB010000040.1 GCA_030612345.1 Dehalococcoidia bacterium
TTATGTGGCAATCGCAGTATCCAGATATGAGCTCGCACCCCTCACTATGATGCAAAATCTGGACTTTGGGTGTGGACGCAGGTGTGGGGGTGAGTGTTGGTGTTGGCGTGGGCGTTGCTGCTGGCTCAAACCTGCCTGTCACGACAGTAACAACAATGACAACAATAGCGATTGTGAGAATAAGAATTATACCGAGAATAACCTTGGTTGCCATCTCATTTTGTCTACGATCCAGAGTCTTGCGAAACCGTTGGGTTGTGCTCGACTACCGAAGTCCATCTCTGAGGGAACAATAGAGTTTCTATCAAATTCTAACCCCATTTCTCACTTGCCCAACAGGTCTTCAACCAGGCTTCCTACATACTCGGCTATAGCTGGGGAAGCTGTCAGGCCCGGGGACTCAATCCCGATGAGATTTATGAATCCTGGCAGGCCTTTATCCGTTTCATCCGTGATTACGAAGTCCTTGACGTCCTCACCGGGCTTTTGAATCTTTGGCCTGATCCCAGCCATTTCAGGTTCCAGGTCGTCATACTCGATGAAGGGTAGAAAAATCCTTACCGAATCATAGAAGAGTTGCTTGTGCTGCGTGTCAACAGCATAGTCTATGCTATCTACGTACTGGACACTGGGCCCCAGTTTCATCCTGCCTTCTATATCAAGTGTTGCATGGATGCCCACGCCGGTCAATTTGGGCGGTGGCACTGGATATATTAACCTGCTGACCAATTTGCTTTTAGTGCTGCTTACGCTGAAGTAGTCCCCTTTGCAGTAGTGTAGCTTGTACCCCGCTTCGACTATATCCATTCCAGCTAGCTCAGCCACCCTATCACATTGGAGGCCGGCACAGTTTATTACGATTCTGGTGACAAAGGTGAATCGTCCCGTGCTGTCCTCTACCGTAACTTTATACCCATCGGCTGCTTTCTCTATTCCAACTACTTCTGTTCGGTAGGCTATCCGAGCTCCCTCTTCCTGCAGTCTGGCGACGAAGTGTCTCATCAACGCATGGGAATCGATGATGCCGCTTGACGGTGACAGAATTGCAGCAACCCCTTCTACATTCGGTTCCAATTCTTTCAAGTCGCGTTTTGACAGTATCGCCAGATCCACTATGCCATTTCTCTCGCCTCGCTCCAGCAAGCTTTGCAATTCCCCAGTTTCTTCATCTGTTGCCGCCACTATTAGCTTTCCCAATCTCCTATGACCAATGCCATACGTCCTACAGAGTTGGTAAAGCATACGATTTCCATCGACACACGTTGTTGCCTTGAGTGAGCCTTGAGGGTAGTATATGCCAGCGTGAATAACCCCGCTCTGCCTGCCGCTTGTTTCCAGGCCAAATGTTTCATTCTTCTCCAGCACATAGACTTCCCTATCTTCGCTGGCTACTTGTGCCGCGATTGCTAGCCCGACAACACCAGCCCCAATAATGGCGATATCAACTTCGTGCATGATGCTACAGCGCTTTTTGTTAACGAGAAACTATCAGCAAGTGATGGCTGAGCAAATTGAATTGTGCCTTCTTGGCTCAGCCTTTGTTGTTGGCACCCGGCTTCGCTTCTATCTTCCCATGCTTGGTAGCGGTGCACTTCCCATTAAACTCGTTGCCGCTGCCTTCTGGCTAACTGCACTCACCTTTTCCACGAAACAACTGAGGAATCTCCCTCATTCCTATAGTCAAACCTATGGTAATCCAGACCAAGCAGGCATTATCTACAATGAACATAATCCATGCCGATTGACTTATATGGATGGTCATCAAGGGGGCAACTCCCACCGCGCCTCCAACAAGTCCCAAAATAAAGGCTAAGCCCAATCTCCGGGTAATTCCGAGCCATACAAGTGCACCCGCGCAAATAGCCAAGCCTGCCCCCATAAGACCGACCAGGAGCACCTGATCGAAGGCAAAATGCTGAGTTACTTCTGCCAGTGCCCGTAAATCCTCACCGCTAAAGGCGTGGTATTGGTAAACAGCAATCTGCTCTCTGAAAACAGCAGCTAGAATCCCATAGAGGGCAAAAAGGAAAAAGCCAGCAACTGTCAGCCTAGAGCTAATCCGCATTCTTCGGCTCATATCTTGTTTCATGGTTAACCTCCTCAATTGGTTTTATCCCGGTATCTTGTTGTGCATACATATCTGAGTAGACCTTATTCACTGGTAAGCAAGCACTGCATTCATCTCACGATTCGTCATCCATCTTACATCGCCTTATATTTTTCATCCTCTTGATAGCGTTTTTCCAGACCAACTATGTTGCAAAAATCTTCAAAGCTCATTAGATCATTGGTAATAGAGGAGCTTCCCCCCTCGACTCTTAGAGTGGTGAAGGCTCTTTGTAAAGCTTTTGCGGCAGCAAATAGACCTGTAAGCACATAACCAACGGTGAAAAACCCCATCTCACACAGCTCCTCCAGGCTATCAGTAGGGGTAAGACCTCCTTCAATCATATTGACTGCTAAAGGTGGCGGTAGCTCTCGGCCGATGCGCTGCAGGTCTTCTTTACTACGAGGAGCTTCTACAAACAATATGTCAGCCCCTGCTTCCTTATAAAGCTTGGCTCTTCTAATGGCTTCATCCAGACCATGAGTAGCTATAGCATCAGTACGGGCGGTTACAATAAATATAGATTCGCCGGCTGCATCTTTGGCAGCTCGTATCTTCAGGGCATGTTCCTCTGCATCGATAACCTCTTTACCTCGCATGTGTCCACAACGTTTTGGCCACTGTTGATCCTCAAGTATGATCCCAATAGCTCCTATCTTTATTAATTCTCGAACCATACGCTGCACGTTTAAAGGCCCGCCATATCCCGTATCGGCATCTACTGTAACCATGATATCAACGGCTTGAATTACCCGTCTGGCTACATCGAGGATCTCAGTTTGGGTCAAGAGGCCAAAATCAGGCTCACCCAGGTAACTTGCTGATACCCCATATCCTGTCAATACCACGGCGGGAAATCCAACACGCTGAGCAATCTTTGCCGACAGAACATCATAGACCCCTGGAATTACCATAATCTTATTTGCTCTAATCAGAGGATGAGCATCGACATTCATAGAAATACCTCCTTGCTATCTTTGTACCGAATCTGTAGAACATAAATCCATCTTTTTTTATTGAGGATATTTTGTTTTGATAATATACCCGACACTATAGGTCTTGTCATAATATCGGTCAAGCTCGGCATTTGCCTCTGTTGAGCGGATAGCTCGCTTATGCCTGGCACAGTTATATTTTGATTGTGCGAAGTGAAAAAGAATACAATCTCTTACCTGTCGCCTTAATCCGTGGATTCTGCTTGAGGACTGAGGGAGTCCTCTCCCTCAGCTTTTGCGAAGGAAAGGATTCCTTCACGCCTCAGAAAAAACCAACTAATAGACGAGTCTTTTAAATCTGGATTCACGGATTAAGGTGTCTTCTGAGCTATTGCGCTTTTGTTTGCTATGACTACAATAATAGGCTGCGGAAACGGAACGGGTGATATGAAACATTTAACAATCCATGAGGAGCTACTGCCGACGACCGAAGAAGTGATGGGCTGGATCGAGCAGGTCTACCAGCAGGGCATTCGGCGGCCAGGCTATCCCGCCGACCAGTGGGCAGAGCAATGGGCCTACGAACAATTCCTTGCCCTCGGGCTGAAGGATATCTGCCTGGAGCCGGTTGAGGTTTTGCGGTGGGAAGACCTATCCTGCACGTTGACGATCTGGCTGGAGTCAGATCCACAGAACACCTTTTCACCGCCTTGCTTTCCCATCCCCTACTCGGCGTCGACAGACGGCATGGAGGGTTCGCTTTCAACGGTTGAGGAATCCGAAGGCCGTATCGCCGTCGATGATATCGCCTTGATGAGTGTGCCCCAAACCATGGTGACGTCTGTGGCGTCGCGCTATTACGACCCCGATGGGGAGTTTGCGACAAAGTCCCAGGTAGTTCCCTTTAGCAGTGCAATAATGATGGTGATGAAGCCAGCGATCGATGCAGGAGCTTCGGCCTTTATCGGACTCCTCACAGGGTTTCCATGGGAAACACATGAATACTATGTTCCCTATGACGCCATTCAGCGGCCGATACCCGGAATCTATTTGAGCAAGTCCAACGGCGAGCAGCTCAAGGAACTCATGGATTAGGGGCCGGTACAGGCGAAGATTGTGGCGAAATCGAAAACCGAAATGGTGACGACCCATAACGTGATCGGAACGCTGCCGGGCGTTTCCGACGAATGGATCGTCATCGGCTCGCACCACGACGGTCCATGGGCCTCAGCGGTGGAGGACGCATCAGGGATAGCGATGGTCTTGGCGCAGGCAGAGTACTGGTCGCAGGTTCCACAAGAGGAGCGTCCGCACAACCTGCTATTCTTACTCACCAGCGGACACCTTGCGAACGGGGTTGGTTGCCAAGCTTTCGTGAACGATAACGCTGAATTGATAGATCAAATCGTTTTGGAGATCCACCTAGAGCATACGGCGCGGGAGTGCCGTGTAGAAGATGGTCGGCTGATTCCGACCGATCAGCCAGAGATTCGGTGGTGGTGGGTTAGCAAGATCACAGAGCTTGAGGACGTGGTCGAGGATGCCATGCAGGCGGAAGACCTGCGACGGTCGCTCCTGCTGCCGCCGGACGCCCTGGGCGAGATGCCGACTACCGATGGCGCCTATTTCCATCCGGCCGGCGTGCCGATCGTGCAGTATCTCACTGCGCCGATGTACCTCTTCGATCCTCAGGATACGCCGGATATGGTTCATCAGGACAGCCTGGTGCCGGTGACTCGGGCGACCATCCGTATCGTCAACGGCATGCAAGACCAGTCTGCAAGCGCGCTGCGCGCCGCTGTCAGGGAATAGGTTGGCAGCACCTGCCCGGCGTGTTCTTGAGCCTTGTGCTGGGCCTGTAATATTAATCATCTAGCAGTATCACTAGGCGAATTGTTGACTACTTCTCTTGAAGAAATAGTCAACCAAATATGGAAAGAGAAACGCTTGGTCTGGCAGCCCGGTGCGTTGGAGGACAGGGTCTGTCTCCCAGCCATTGGGCAGATGTCAACCTCACAGTTTCTCCCCGCAGGACTTTATTCTTTCCATGTCGAGCTCGATACCCAGGCCCGGTTTTTGCGGCACGGCGATATATCCCTCTTTGTCCACCAGTAGCGGTTCGGCAAGCATGAAGTCTCTCGCATGTGGAACCCACCCTGGCGGCTCGTAGGGGTATTCACAGTAGGGGCAGTTGGGGGCTGATGCCATGAGCTGGAGGTTGGCCACAAACCCGAGACCATTGGTCCAGGTATGGGGGCTGAACTCCAGGTTGTATGCCTCTGCCATGCCAGCCACCTTCTTGCCGTTGAGGATACCGGTGCTCAGGGTGACATCGGGCTGAACCACATCGAGGCATCCGCCGCTGATGAGGTCACGAAACTCATGCAGGTCGGTATTGAACTCGCCGCTGGCGATGGGTATGCTGGTGGAGGCGCGAAGCTGGGCATACCCCTGATAGTCGTGCTTGTAAAGGGGCTCCTCCAGCCAGCGCACACCAAATTCCTCGAAGGCTCGCGCCTCGTCCATCGCGCGCTTCAGGCTCCACCGGGGATAGGGGCCGAAGCCATGGATAGGCCAGCCCTGATTGGCATCAACCATTAGTACCATATCATCGCCCACCGCCTGCCGTACCGTCTCCACCAGGGCAATGTCCTCTCGCATCTGCATAGCTTTGACGCGGAGCTTCACCGCCTTGAAACCCATCTCCTTGAGCTTGAGTACCTCCTCGGCCCTTTGCTCGGGTGGGTGAAGCTCGCCGGTGCTGGCATAGGCCAGCATCTTGTCTGGACCACCGCCCAGCAGACGGTAGATGGGCTGTCTCGTCACCTTGCCAATGATGTCCCACAGCGCAACCTCGGCAAACCAGCCCTTGTAGCCGAGAAAGAAAGCGCTCCGCAGCATCCGTAGCGTATCCTCGACCTGAAACGGGTCGCGGTTGAGTAGAAAGGGGCGAAGCAGCGACACCAGCCCCTTGGCTTCATCAAGGAATCCCACCGTGGCGCAGTATCCTTCAATCCCCTCATCAGTTCGGAGGATTAATATGAGACAGGAGTTACGCGATTGGGGATAGCCTGGAATCCAGGTGGGGTAGAATTTGTCCGGAAGTGGATAGTGACACAAGTATGCCTCAATGTCAGTTATCTTCATCTCAGACCTCCTTTGTCATAGATGGACCCTGTTATATCAGGAAACTGCACCCATTTTGCTATTGGCGCTATTGAGTGCGGAGCTTACGTTAACTATGGCCAGAGGACTTGAGCTACATCCCCTAGTCCCAGCTCCTGTAGTTTGCTTTTGCTGGGCTTGCCGCTATCAGGGTCCCAATCCATGGCTACCAGATAGTCACTGACCAGCGTCTCGATTTCCACGCTCTTGTCGGCGGTGGGCCCCTTGTCCAGAGGAGGCCGCCCCAGCACCCTGTCGGGTGTCTTGAAATCGGCAGGCTTCAACCCTTCGCGGACGTTATAGGCCTGACGTATGCAGGCGATCCTTTCCCCAGCCTTTAAGACGTTTTCTAGACTGTAGTCCCACCCAGTGGCCAGGCTGAGAAATTCAGTGATGGCGCTCATGTCCATACACAAATAGCCGAAACTGCACAGACCGGCGCAGTTGACGACATGCATCAGGAGGCTGCCCATCTTGTTCGCCTCACCTCGGCCGGCCTGTGTACCGCGCTCCATAGGAGGGAACTCCACGCCGCCGGTTGGCCTGTAGCCATAGCTGCCCTGCGTGTGACGAGCGGGGGGCGGGTCGGCTTGATAGGCGGTGGCGTAGTTCAGGCGGGCCTTGGGGTCGTGCATTGGCAGTTCCTGGCCGTGGATGTGGATGGCATACTCCTCTGCTCCCTTGCCGATCTTCCCCGCTGCCACCTTGACCCCGTCGGCGAGGACATCTCCGAAGCCTTCCCTTCTCACTAGCTTCTCGGTCATGGCTACTATGGCCTCGTGGTTCCCCCATGTTAGTTCGATTCCGTCGGTGTCTTTGCTGGTGATAAGGCCATTCTCATAGCATTCGATGGCGAAGGCGATGGTAGCGCCGGCGGAGATGGTATCCATTCCGTATCGGTTGCATAAGTCGTTTGCCTTTATTATGGACTCTAGGTTGTCGTTAAGGCACATGGCACCAAAGGAGCCCAGTGTTTCGTACTCCGGCTTGTGCACCCCGGCGGGATACTTGTATTTGCCTTTGCCTGCCTTCATCACCCCGCCGCAGGCGATGGGGCAGCGCCAGCAGCCGTATCTTTTTTGCTGTTGACTGATGACGCTTTCATCGCTAATGGCAGCGGCGTTGGGAAAATCCTCCTCGCCAGCGACAGCCCAATTCTTCACCGGTGTATCCCCGACCTGAATCATCCCAGCGGTGCCCCCGCTGGTACCATACTGGTGGAAAATCTGCGCTGGGCCTCCCAGTTGGCGCTGGTGCTTCCTTCTCGCCTCCTCCAGTTTCGCTTTATCAGCCAGAGGGACAGGCTGGTTGCCCCTTACCACAACAGCTTTGAGCTGCTTGGCTCCCATCACAGCCCCCAGGCCGGAACGACCGGCAGCCCTCGCCTCATTGGTGATGATGCATGAGATGAGAGACAGCTTCTCTGCAGCGGGGCCAATGCAGGCAATTCTGGCATCTGGGCCATGCTCAGCCTTGAGTAGAGCCTCGGTGTC
>JAUWOB010000005.1 GCA_030612345.1 Dehalococcoidia bacterium
GTGCGCCTTCGGCGATTCTAGCTCTAAGCACGGCCGGATCCTGGATGCCGCTCACATCACTCTCTATCTCATCGTAGTCACGAAGTCCCAGCCTCCTGGGCTCAACCTTAACCTCACCCGAGTCCGCGAGGCTAACCAGGAGCACAGTACCTCTTTCTCTCTGGTCAGGTATCCACTCCGGCGGCCCGGAATACCAGGCTGGAGGCTCTTCTGAGCAGGCATAGCCCCGGTGCCAGTGCCCCAGCGCCAGATATTGCATGCCGCTGGAGCGGATTTCCTCGAGCCTGAAGACATGATCATCCTCCGCTACCTTCTCCGGGATATAGAACGACCCATGCGCCATGGCGACGTGAAACCCGGTTGAGGTCGCAGGCCTAAGCCCTAGCAGCGGGCTAACGCGGGACCTGTTGCTTAGATTGGGCTTGCCATACACAGTCAAATCGAGGTCGGGGTATTCCCTGCAGGACATGTTCTCATCAGCAAAGATGTGCAGATTCGGGCATCTTCGTTCAAAATCAACTTTTCTGTAGATTGACGAGCTACCAAGAGAATCATGTGTGCCGGGGATGAGGCAGACCGGAATGCTGTTGTCCTTAAGTAGATTGAATTGCTCTATCACCAAATCGATGTTTCGTTGCGGCTGCTGATTGGCATCGAAGAGGTCTCCGGCGATTAAGACCATGTCCACCCTTTCCTCTATTGCCGTGGTTATGATCTTCTTGAAGGTGGTCCGCAACTGCTCTCGTTGGGAATCACCCTTACTGCCCAGACCCGAGAACTTTGCTCCAAGGTGAATGTCGGCGGTGTGCAGAATTCTCAGCATAACAAGTGCCTCTCTGCCGGAAACGTTCTCAGGGGTCTTGAACCGGCCCTCTCATCAACATTGCCTCGCTCTGTGCGCAGCGGTCATCCTAGCCACGAATCTTGGGGAGCAGCAAACCGCCCACGATGATAGCAGTGGCTATAAGCGAGAGCAGGTACATGCCTGCACCCGCGGCCAGACCTATGGCGGCGGTAACCCAGATAGTGGCCGCGGTAGTCAGTCCTGCCACCTCCTCCCCACGCGCGCCGCGGAAGATAACTCCGCCGCCGATGAAGCCAACCCCTACCACCACTCCAGCAGCCACCCGAGAGACGTCAACACCTGCACCACCAAAGCCGTATATAGATGCCAGCGTGAAGAGGGCTGCTCCGCAGCTAACCAGCATATGCGTACGCAGACCCGCTGTCTTGCCTGCCCGCTCGCGCTGATAACCAATGCCCGCCCCCAGGGCAGTAGCCAGAAGAAACCTGAGCACCATTTCTAGCAAGGGGTTCAAATCGATCACCTCGGCATTGGGAAAATCTCAGAGAGAGCAGTTGCTCTCACTATGCCCTAGTCAGGCCACTCTTTTTCAGCTATGATACAGCAAATCGCATCTGCTGCCAAAGAAACCTGCCCACGCATGCAAGGCAGACAGATGCGTACAGGCAAACAGCGATGAATAGGATAAACGCCAGGGACAGATTTGTCAATGATGACCGGGTGAAGAGACAATCCGGTGTCGGCAGCTTCACCCCGCCGGAAAGGTCAGGAGCACTCCGTGCGGACAACAGGCTCAGGAAATGGTACTGGTAATAGATAACTACGATTCCTTTGTTTATAACCTCGCCCAATACCTGGGGGAACTGGGCTGGGAACCTGTGGTACATCGAAACGACCGCTTAACCCTGGCTCAAATAGAGGCAATGGCCCCCAGCCACATTGTGATCTCCCCGGGGCCTGGCACTCCGCTGGAGGCAGGCATTTGTAATGATGTAGTGCGACAGATTGGCGGGAAGATCCCCATTCTGGGCATATGCCTGGGCCATCAATGCATTGGCTACGCCTATGGGGGAAAGATCGGCCGAAGCCGGCCAGTCCACGCCAAGACCTCCCTCATCCGCCATGATGGCAAGACTATCTACCGGGGTTTGCCCAATCCCTTTCCGGCATCGCGCTATCATTCCTTGATCATCGAACGTGACAGCCTTCCAGCCTGCCTCGAAGTCAGTGCTGAGACGCCTGAAGGCATAATAATGGGCGTGAGGCACCGGGATTATATCGTGGAAGGAGTTCAGTTTCACCCCGAATCCATCCTCACTGAATTCGGACACGATATTCTGGGCAATTTTCTTCGCTTTGCCCGGCCGGTCTGGGGCGTAAGGAGTGTTCATCGAATGTGAAGCCGCGTCGTTGTGAGCCGTCCGAGTACTGCTGCCGGTGCCACCCGTCTCTAAGAACGACACGAAGCAACCTTCGGCGCGGGGCGTTCCTGAGGATCGCTTGGACTTCATGTGCTCCGCAACGACAACGGGAGGTGAGATCATGGCAGAGATCGTCTACATTAATGGCCAACTCGTACCCCGCTCCGGGGCTAAGCTGTCTCCCTTCGACCATGGCTTCCTTTACGGATACGGGCTATTCGAGACCATGCGGGCCTACAGCGGGCATATCTTCCGCCTCGACCGTCACCTCGCCCGCCTTCGCCTCTCTGCCCAGAGCCTCGGTCTGATACATAGCATCCTGAACGTAGTGGAGGGGAAGCAATCTCTGGAAGTTGCCTGTTTGGTAACTTTAGAAGCTAATAAGCTCAAGGACGCCCGCCTGAGGCTCACCGTTTCGGCGGGAGAAGGCAACATGATGCCTGACCCCTGCACGTGCTCCCACCCCACCGTCTTAATCACTGCCCGAAGTCTCGTGGCACCACCTCCGCAGAAGTATGAGTCAGGTTTTGCGGCTATACTATCCTCTCTACGGCGTAATACGCAGTCGCCCTTATCGCGGCTGAAATCCACCTGTTACATGGAAAACATCCTGGCCCGGACGGAGGCCCGGGCTGCTCGATGCGATGAGGCCATCCTGCTTAACGAACTGGGCTACCTAGCCGAAGGCAGCACGACTAACATATTCCTTGTCCATAGCGGAGAGCTGATCACACCCTCTCTGGGAAGCGGCGTGCTGGCTGGAATCACGAGAGAAGCCGTCCTGGAGATAGCGGGGTCTGCGAATATCGGAACCCTGGAGAGACAGGTGGAGCCGAAGGAGCTACTTGAAGCTGATGAAGCCTTCCTCACCAATTCCATACTGGAGCGTATGCCCTGGACATGGTTAGCCGGAAAGCCTATCGGCACAGGCAAGCCCGGTCAGCTAACCAGGGAACTGCTGGCTGCGTATAGAGAACTCGTAAATGAGACATTACAATAGCGTATTTTCTTCTTTGCTAAATACCTTCGCTCAGCTATCATAAGCTAAGCAGGAAGCTATGAGTTCAGGTGAAGTAAGCGAGCTTCTTTTCGGAACAGCCGGCATCCCTGTCAGTGCCAGACTCCCTTCCACAGAGGTCGGCATTGACTGTATTGCTGAGCGCTGACCTAAAGCTCGGAAGGCCTACTTAACCACGCTGCGCCGGTATTTAGCTTTGCCCTCTTCGTAGAGGTCGCCGCCGTAGACGTCGTTTACTACAGTGACGGGGAAGTCTTCCACTTCCAGGCGGCGAAGGGCTTCCGCACCTAACTCCTCGTAGGCTATGACCTCCGCTTTCTTGATGCTCTTGGAGATGATGGCGCCGGCACCCCCTATCGCCCCCAGATAGACCGCCCCCTGTTTTACCATGGCATCCTTGACAGCACTCGACCGCAAACCCTTGCCAATCATCCCTCTCAATCCTTCGGCCATTAAGCGAGGGGCATAGGCGTCCATCCTCCCGCTGGTGGTGGGACCGGCCGAGCCGATTACTCTGCCTGGCCTGGCCGGGCTAGGCCCCATGTAGTATATGGTTGCTCCCTTGATATCGAAGGGCAGAGCCTTACCTTGGTCCAGGGCTTCGACCATCCTTTTATGGGCGGTATCGCGGGCAACATAGATGACGCCGGTGAGCAGGAGATTATCACCGGCTTTGAGGTCCTTCACGATTTCGTCAGTCAAAGGAAGCGTAATTCTTCTAGACATAGCTCTCACCTGCATTTCCCCTTTTCTGGGCTTTCTTGATCTCCAACTCAGTCCCGCACATTCTGGACACCCTTCATCTCCCTGACTCCCCTAGTTATCTCATTCATCAGGCGGGTCTGCCCCATAAACAGAGCAGCTACCTCGAAGCCCCCAAACGGCTCGGGTGAGTTGTCTTTCCCTTACCTCAGGGCTTGTATAATCAGGCAGTAGGATCGGTGCCACTCTATCGGTTCTAATCCCTGCCTCTTCGAGGTCTTTGTGATATCTCTTCACGTGGTCCAGGGTCAGCTTTCCCTCCTTTGCTCTCTCTTTGGCGAATACGGCGGCATTTCTACCGGCAATCCGTCCAAAGATCACGATATCCATAAGAGAGTTGCCCATCAGCCTGTTTTCCCCGTGCAGCCCTCCGGTTACCTCCCCGGCGACATAAAGCCCGGGCACAGCAGTCTCGCATTCCGCATTATCCTTAAGCCCCCCATTCTGATAATGGAGGGTGGGATAGACCAGCATGGGTGCCTTGGATATATCAATGCCCAGGCGGTCGTATACCTTCCATTTCCCCACAAAGGCTGTTCGCACTCTTCCTTCGCCGTGGAGGATGTCAAGCATAGGAGAATCGAGCCAGACTCCCACTTTTCCGGTAGGAGTGGGAACGCCCTTACCATCCAGGCACTCCTTTATGAACCTGGCTGATTCGACATCCCTCGGCTCACGCTCATTGACGAATTTCTCGCCTTGTACATTCAGTATGTCGGCCCCCTCCGCCCGAAACCTCTCGGTAATGAGCCATCCCTCTATCTGCTCCGGAAAAACCACCCCCGTGGGATGATATTGGACGGTATGCATGAAAGCCAAGGGCACGCCCACTCTATAGCCCAGAACAATACCATCGGCAGTGGCACCGTAATGATTGGTGGTCATAAAGCCTTGAACATGAAGCCTTCCAGCACCCCCTGTAGCCAGAATCACTGCCCTGGCTTTAGCAACAAGATACTCCTCAGTCTCCATGTTATAGAGCAATGCTCCAGCACACTGACCATGTTCATTCAGAATAAGCTCCACAGCCGGCGAAAACTCCAGAACCCTGATATCAGCCCGGTTACGAGCTTCATCGCGCACAGTGCGCATGATCTCCATTCCACTGAGGTCGGCGCAGTAGTGCATCCTCTTGCGGCAAGTCCCGCCGCCATGCATTGCGTCCAGCCTGCCGTCTGGCAACTTCGAGAACATAACGCCCAGGCTTTCCAGCCACTGGAGCGCATCAGGAGCCTGCCTAACGAAAGCGGCCACAATGTCAGGGTCATTCTTGAAATGCCCTCCCCCCATCACATCAAGGTAATGATAGTAAGGAGAATCCTTCTCCAGTTTTGTGGCAGCCTGAATTCCTCCTTCAGCCATCATAGTATTAGCATCGCCGTGCCGAAGCTTGGTGGCCATAAGAACCCGGCCACCGTTTTCCTGGGCAATCAGGGCGGCAATGGTGGCAGCTCCCCCAGCACCGATAATCAAGACGTCGGCTTCATAATCGGCCCCGGAGAGGTCAACCTTGTCAGGGTCAACCCTGCTCCTAGCCTCTAAGAGGTCGACAAACTCGTGAGCCACTCGGTAACTCTTACTCACACCAACTCTTATCTCCCGTCTCCCCTCTTCCTTATAATCAGGGTGGTATTTCAACATCTCCTGCCTTTCGTCCAGGGACATAAAGGGGAATTCCTCTGCCCCCTTCCTCTTCTCCATCCGAGCAGGCCTGGTTTCCTCCACCCTCCTAATGTAAGGCTCAAAGAAGTCTGGATATCCTAAGTAACTCATCTAGCCTCCCATAGGGATTTGCCATCTTTCGGTTTCCAATCCTCCCCGGCCGATACGGGCTCCATCTCCCGTTCCTGATACAATTTCTTGAGTTCGTCTTCCTTCGTGTTCTTCAGCTTTTCCAGAATCGCCTCGTACCTCCCCTCGCTAACTGCCTTCACCATGTCGGTCAGATGTTCTGCCCTGGGGAGAACTCTGGCTCCATATATTCTTCGCGCGAGCTGGAACATATGATACTGGGCCAATTCACCAAAGCAGCGGCTGGTGCATAGCCCGCACTGTATACACTCGAAGCTAAGGCGGGCAGCTTCGGATATATCGCCTCGTTTCAAAGCTGAGATTGCATCCATGACCTCTATGCCCTGAGGACAGGCTTTGCTGCAGGCATTGCAGGCCACGCAGCGAAACAGCTCGGGATACAGCTTGAAAATCTCTTCAGGGGCGGAAGTCAACTTGCTGAATTCATACGAGGCTCGATTGGCAGGGAAAAAGGGGATCTGGGCTATGTACATGTCGGGCTCGACTGTCTTCTGGCAGGCAAGCGCTACCTGTATTTTGTAGTCGCCAGGCTTGCGATAAACCGTGCCGCAGGCTCCACACGTTCCGCCACGACACCCACAACCACGAATAAACTTATAGCCAGCGTATTCCATGGCTTTCATAATGGTAAACCCTTCGGGAACTTCGTAGCGCTTACCCATGATATACACAGAGATCAACCCGGCCGCGACTTGTTTCTGCTCGTTGGTGGCTGTTTCTACGGGATTCCGTTTTTTCTCTTTGACGCTCATTCTTACCCCCAGTTGCTTAGACGATCTCACCTCAGGGAAGCAGCTTCTTCTCCCTCAGAAGTGCTTCAGGTGCCCCATGGTTTAGCTCAAAGTGACACACCTCTGGTCCAAGCCCTAAGGCCAAAGCCAGAAGCTGAGTGAAATAGAACAACGGCATGGCTCGAAACTCGCTATATTTCTTCATTAACTGTTTCTGCCCGAGGCCCAGATTATAATCACACAAAGGACAGGTGAGGACCAGAGCTTCGGCACCGTGACTCGATGCCGAGCCTAAGATGGTGCGCGCATATTCAGAAATGCCATCTGGATCGCTCATTACCTGGTAAGAGCCACAGCACCGTGCAAACTCCGGAAAATCCACAGGAATGGCTCCCAGACTTTCGAGAAACTTCCGTAAGATGACAGGACTCTCCTCGCTATCTATAGCTACGTCTCTGGGGCGAAGGAGGGTACAGCCGTAATAAGGGGCTACTCTCAAATCCCGGAGAGGGAGTTTCACCTTCTGGGCAAGAGTCTCCCATCCTATTTCATCTCGCAATACCTCGAGAAGATGGACTACCTTTACTCCGCCGTCGTAATCCAGCTCCTCATCCATGAAGCTATTAATCGTATTTCTCTTTTCCGCATCTTCCCCCATCAGAAGATTGGCCCTTTTCAAGGTATTAAGGCACACGGCACACAACGTAACCAACTCGCTCTTTCCCAGCTCCTTCGCACGAATAAGATTGCGCACAGGAGCCACCTGATGGATCAAGTCATCCTCAGCCAAGGAATACGCTGCGCCGCAGCAGTTCCACCTGGAGATCTCCTCCAACTCAAACCCCAGAGCTTCCAGGGAGGCGACGGCAGGCTCCTCCAGATTCCTGGCCCTGGTTTTCAAGGTGCATCCGGGATAGTAAGCTAAGCTCATCCTTGTTTCTTCAGCAGGTGAATTTCCTGAAGCCACTGACCATGGCTATTTGAGGAAGCTCGCAGCGTTCCTGTGGCGAAATATCCTCGGGGCGTACATGGTCCAGGTTTTTCCTGAGCGTAAGAAGCCTTATGGCCTCCATCATCCTGGAGAGATCAAATCCCCTAGGGCAGTTGACAGTACAGGCAAGACAAGAAGCACAAATCCAAACAGTCTTGGACTTAGCGATTTCCTCTTCCAGCCCTAGCCGCGCCAGCTCGATAATCTGGCGGGGGGACACATCCATATTGGAGGCCGCGGGGCAGTTCCCAGAGCACATGCCACATTGGTAACACAACTGAAGGTTTTGTCCGCTGAGCTCCTTGACTTTCCTGACAAACTCGCGGCGCAGCCTCTTGGACGAAATGGTTACAGACATCCTTTTGTCATTCCTTCAATGGCGTCACAGAAGTGCTTCTCCGCGGCGCGCGCACCAGCATTGCATGTTGACTGCCACAGGCATGCTGGCAATATGGCACGGAAAGGTTTCCACATGTACCGCCAACGCGGTGACTGTGCCGCCATAGCCCATAGCGCCGATGCCCAGATTGTTGACTCTTTGCAGAATCTCCCTCTCCAAGTCGGCAACCTCAGGGTCCGGGCTCGGTCCGCCGGCTTTGCGCAATAGCGCCTTCTTGGCTATGAGCATTGCCTTGTCCGTCGTCCCGCCTATGCCGACACCAATAATAACCGGCGGACAGGGATTACCACCGACATCATCAACAAGGTTGACCACGAAATCTATCACCCCCTGGGGTCCCTTGGCTGGAGTGAGCACAGTCAAGCGGGAACAGTTTTCTGAGCCGCCTCCTTTGGGCATGACGGTGATCTTCAACCTGTCTCCAGAAACTATATCGGTATGGATCATAGCCGGCGTATTGTCCTTGGTGTTTACCCTGGCAAAGCAAGGCTGGCTCACTATGGATTTCCGCAAATAGCCCTTCCCGTATCCCCGGCGCACTCCTGCGTTGACTGCCGTATAGAGATCGCCACCGGTTATGTGTACGTCCTGGCCTAGCTCTAGCATGACCACAGCGGCGCCGGTGTCCTGACAAAGAGGAATCTGTTCCTTCCCGGCGATGTCCGCATTTTCCAGGATTCTGTCGAGCACCTCACGGCAAACAGGAGATTCTTCTTTCTCTCTTGCCTGCTTGAGAGCACTCAACACATCCTCAGGTAGATAATGACAGGAGCACTCAAACAAGTTAGCTACGGTATTCGTTACATCTTTAGCTTTGATTTCTCTCATTTCTCTTTGCCTGTTGATCCCGCGTCCTTCATGCCGGCTGCGTTCAATGCCGGCGCTCTGATCATGCTACGTTCGGCACGGTAAGGCTAGCATCCATTAGGAAGAGGACTCTTGCCTCTTTTCCCTTCTTCTCAATCGCTCTGTCTAGGGCCTGTTGAACGTCATGAAAAGGCTTGATAAAGGCCTGCCGCGAATCCTTATCTTCAAGCCCAGTTACTCCCCAGATTGCCGCCCAAGTGGCAATCTCAGCCATCTTGGCAGCTTTATGATAGCCCAGTTTGTAACCTTGTCCGATCCTCTGCAGAGCTTCCTGGGGAGTTTCACTACTGGTGAGGAGATCGAAGTATGCCTCTTCTCCTATGCCGGACCTGCACTCGGAGACCAGGATAAGGATCCCCCCCTCTTCCAGCGCCAGCTTGCCATTGTCAAGGGCCTTTTGTGCTTGATACAAATCCACGTCTGACGGATAGCCAGCAACAGCAACTACTATGTCTGTCTTCTCCTTGACGTCGACACAGTAGACTTCATGAGCCTTGTCAATGGCCGTCAGGAATGAATCATGAATATCTCCTGACGTACAGTGGTAAACCCTCTTCTCTCCATCCAGAACGGTCTGGATGGAGAATATCTCTTTTCCTTCTATCGTCTTGAGGGCATCAACCATATCTTCATGAACAGGGTTGCCCTCCAAAACCAGAGCTTGCGCACGGGGACTGAGAGCATGTCGATGGTTTTGCTCTATCGTCTTGTAGGACGCAATACCGGGGAGAAAGGATTTCCTTCCTCCTGTATAGCCGGCGAAATAATGAGGCTCTACCGAACCGATAGTCACCAGCTTATGTGCCTCCACGCCCAACCTGTTCACATACATCTCGGTACCAGTGGAGGAAACTCCCAAATATGTCATATCTTCATCTCTGCGGGCATCGTGGACATAGATTCTGTCCTTCAGCAAGTTGAGGTAATCTCCGAAGATAAATCTCAATTCTTCCTCGTTCGGAGCGCGGTGAATCCCCGTGGCAATGAGAAACCTGGTATTCTTATGTTTGATCTTAGGATAGATCACCTCCAGTATTCTTGCCGTAGGGGTGGGCCGGGTATAGTCGTTGACAATAAAGAGCAGATCTCCGGCATCGGCAATGAACTCATCGAAGCTCCTGGAGTGGACAGGTTGCTCAACTCCCTTGCGGATAGTCTCTGCTTCATCGTCAATGGAGACGACGTTTGGTTCGACTATACCGGCAACCCTGCTTTGCTCAACTTCAACCTCTACCCTCTCCTTTCCGTAAGGGATTCCTATTTTCATATCGGACCCAAGGATGCTATCTCACCGGCAAAGCTCTTCAGCGCATTCTTAAGCTTCTGAGCTTCGCCAGTGGCAAAGTGTTCCAGCTTAAGCCTTTCTGATTGGACACCGAGCACATCAAGCAGTCTCCCGACCAATGCGCATCTCTCCTTAGCCCTGTAGTTGCCATCATGTTCGCATTCATCAAGCGGGCAACAGGCAATCATCACCCCCCACGCTCCCTGATCAAAAGCCTCCAATATCAATCCCGGGTCAATACGGCCTGAACATACAGTCACAATGATTCCAGACGCATTCTCTGCTCCCTTGAACTCCATCCGGGATAGTTGCAGTCCCGGGGTCATTGACCAATTACAGCAGAATACTACTACTTTGGGGCTTCCATTCATGGTTCTGAGCGAGTTTTCAACTGCTGCGGATAGTTCTTCTCGTGATACTCCAAATCCTGTTTTTTGCGACATTGCTCCCACAGGACACTCCGCTACACAAACGCCACAACCCTTGCACTTGACCTTGTCGACCAGAACTCTCATACTCCCCATATCCACAGAAAGTGCCTCAGACTTACATGTCAAGACACATCTGCCACAAGCCATGCAGAGCTTCTCGTCATTCCTGACTGTAGTGCCCTGTCCTGCAAAGCCGAATTCCAGAAGATCAGCTCTGGCATCGGTAAAGATGTCGGTGGGCGTAACCTTCGCCGAACAGCTCTTGCTACAGTTACCGCAGTAGAAACACTCAAACAGCTTCTCCGCAACATATGGAGAGGGGTCGACTTCGCCCGTGAGCAGTCCATAGGCAAGTAAGAGCCTTCCCCTGGGCGTGTCGATTTCCCAATTGGAGGCCCTATATAGAGGGCAGTGTTCACAGCAATAGCCGCACCTTATGCACAGGTTGAGTTCGCTCCCCCATTTCTCCAGTCTCTTGAATTCCATTTCTCCCTAATCAATCCTGCCGTTTGCAGGCAGGAACCGACATGGCTTTCGCTCGGAGATTCGATGTCCCTCCTTCTTCATAGCTGCACGGGATATCTGAGCTTCGTTGCCGTAACCCAGTCATCCGGTGCATCCATTAACTTATGAGGATTCAGGATATTGTTGGGGTCAAGGGCCGTCTTTATCGCTTTCATCATCTGCAGTGAGTCTGCCTTTTCCTTCTTCCAAGCAGGAGCCTTGGAGATTGCGATGCCGTGTTCCCCGGAGGTTGTTCCCCCCACGCTGCGGACATAATCGTATACCTCATCAACTGCCCGCCTGGCATCCTCCCACTGCTCCTTTCTGGTAACCTCCATCAATATCTTGGTATGCAGCAATCCTATGCCGCAATGACCGTAAGCGTTCATGACCACGTGATTGCGCTCTCCGATTTCGTGAATCTTGCGGGCGCATTCGGCTATTCTTGAGCTGGGGACAGCCATATCATCAGCCAACGATGTGCAGACAAGTCCTTCCCTATACCTTGAAAGCGCAGCAAAGAGCTTCTTCCTTCCGCTATAGATTCGTTCCATCTCCTTGGCATCGCTACCCATTTCAACTCCGAAAGCACTGTTTTTCTCACATATCTCCTTAATGGTTGCCATATCGTAGTCCACCGCATCTTTCAGTCGTCCATCACACTCAAATACCACGATTGCTTCTACCTGCGGAAGGTTCATATTGAGCGTCTTGTTCAGAGCAGTGATGGCTATGTCATCGACAAGCTCAAGCAGCGAGGGCGTTACCTCAGATGCTACTATATCTGATATTGTCTCACCGGCATCCTCCAGTTTGCTGAATTTCGCCATGCCCATGGCCTTGAATCGGGGCAGGTGTCTGAGCAACAGCGTTGCTTCCACAATCAGTCCCAGAGTGCCCTCAGAGCCAACCATGAGCCTATCAAGCTGATAACCAGATGCCTGAGCCCGTGTATCAGCGCCCAGAGTGACCAGATCTCCATTTGCCAGAACAACCTTCATCCCTAAGACGTAGTCCCGCATCGTGCCGTATTTGATCGCCCTTACGCCGGAGCCATTGTTGGCAATGGTTCCGCCTATGGTGGCGATTCTGCCCGATTCAGGAGCGGAAGGAAACCAAAGGCCATGCGGCTGAAGCGCCCTGTTTAGATCATCACACACTACTCCCGGCTCCACCTTACACAGAATGTCTCGAGGCCTTATGGCCTTGATGCGGTTCATGCGCTTGAAATCGATGACGATGCCACCGTCTATGGGAACAGCCTGTCCCGAAGCACTCGAGCCCGCACCGCGAGCAATGACAGGCACTAGCGCGGTGTTGGCATAGCGGACGATCCCTTGCACTTCCTCCACTGTCTCAGGTCTGACAACAACCGAGGGATTGGCCTCATGAACCGAGGCGTCGGAGCCATAGACGTAAAGGTCAGCAATATCATCTCTAACGTCTTCCTCCCCTACTATCTCCTTCAGTCTCTTGACGTCTATGTCCATCTCTGCCTCCTTCCATAGCGCTGTCTCTTCTCTCTCTAACACACACGCCGGTGCTTAACCAGACAACTGGAAAACCATGACCATGGCAATACCGAAACAGGTACTCCTTTCAGACCAGCACATACTTAGGGGTCTGGATCCAGTTCATCCGATTACTGCTAAGATATCATCTTTGTTTACCGTATCCCCGGGTCTGAAGTTGACCGCCTTAACGAGTCCGTCAACGGGCGCCGGCACGCTATTCTGCATCTTCATTGCCTCCAGGATAAGAAGCGGGTCTCCGGCTTTGATGCTATCCCCTACATTGACGAAATAGCGGATAACCATGCCAGGCATAGGTGCAAGTACCTTCGTTCCATCAGCGACCACAGCAGGTGGCGATTTCTTGGCCTCGACCTTCGAGGTTGCCTCCATAGCCGTGGGTGAAATAGGTGACGGAGCAACGGTGCTTGCGCGCGGGGACACAGCGATGATCGGTGAACCCCCCACAGCTTCCACACCCACTTCATAGTACTCACCTTCAACGAAGACGTTGAATGTTCTCACACCGGGCCCCTTTTCAGGCACAACCCTCTCAGGTTTCTCCACCAGCTTGCCCGCCTTAGCTTTGGTAATGAGTTCATCCTCCTTCTTTACCTCTTCCAGGGTTTTTGGAGCGCGAGGAGGCTTCCAATCATCAGGAATAGTCTGATCTATGCCGTATTTATACTTCAAGAAACGAGCGCCGGTAGTGGGAAAAAGAGCATAGGTGAGCACATCTCGGATATCTCTGGCAAAATCCTTGGACTCCTTGCGGGCTTTCTCCAGTTCTGGCTCCAGCATATCAGCAGCCCGACCATCAATCGGCTTTTCACCGCTTTCGTAACCCTTGAGCACCATCTTCTGGATATTCTTATCGATAGGCGCCGGTGGCCGGCCGTAGAGCCCGTAGCAATAATTTCTGGTTTCCTGGGTGGTCATCTTGTAGCGCCCTGTCAGAACGTTCTGCACTGCCTGAACACCCACAATCTGACTGGTGGGGGTGACCAAAGGCGGATAACCGAGTTCCGCTCTGGTCCTGGCAGTCTCCGCTCGCACCTCGTCCAACCTGTCCAGAGCATTGGCCTGCCTTAGCTGCGAAACCAGGTTCGTGGTCATGCCACCAGGGATCTGGTGCACCAACACTCCGGTATCGATGACCGACATAGCCGACGTATCCAAGAAGTCTCGATACTTCGGGGCAACCCGTTCGATCATTTGCCCACACTTGAATAGCTGTTGGATATCCAGCCCGGTATCTCTATCTGTCCCGTAAAGGGCAACGACTAAAGGCTCGACGGGCGGTTGCGACGAACGCAACGCAAACGGCGACAGAGCGGTATCAACTATGTCAACTCCCGCCTCGATCGCCTTCAGCACAGACATGGAAGCCTGCCCGCTGGTATAGTGGGTGTGCAGTTCGACAGGAACTCTTAGATTCTGCTTAAGGGCCTTAATCAGTTCGTAGGCATCATAAGGAGAGATAAGACCGGCCTGGTCCTTGATACAGATGGAGTCGGCGCCCATGTCCTGAAGAATGAGGGCCTTCTTGACATAGTATTCCAGATTGTAGACCGGCCCTCCCATCCTTGGCTGGGTAAGCGAGTAGCATATGGCCGCTTGGTAGTGCCGGCCGGCCTTGTTTATGGCTCTAGCAGCGCGTTCGTGATTACGCTCGTCATTAACGGCATCAAAGACGCGAAAAATGTCAATGCCTACCTCGGCAGCTTGTTCGACAAAGGCATCAACCAAATCATCAGGGTGGTTTCGATAAGCGACCAGATTCTGTCCCCGAAGAAGCATCTGCAGCTGAGTATTGGGCATAAGGCTCTTCAACCTGCGAGGTCTATCCCAGGGATCCTCGCCCAGAAAACGATGGGGCACATCAAATGTCGCCCCTCCCCAGACCTCCATAGAATAGAAGCCGCATTTGTTCATCTCGGGTGCCATCCATTCCATGTCCTGGGTTAGCATCCTTGTAGCCAGTGTGGACTGATGCCCATCACGAAAAGTGGTGTCACAAATCTTGACCGGGTTCTTACCCTTAGACCTTGTCTTCACCTTGTCAGCGGTTAAGTCCTTGGCCAAGATCGGGCCTTCACCTATTTCGTTCACAGATCACCTCCTTTCTGTCATTACGAGCCATCCGCTCCTTGTCATACTGAGCGCAGCCGGGCGCTGAAACCCTCTGCAGGCCCCTCTCCCTCGCTCGGAACCACACCTCGTGATAACACTCAAACGTCATCATCTGGAAACAATGCGTCGCTGCCACAGCATTCGCATTCGCATGATCTCCTCACGTCCCGAACCACTCCATGAGTTTGAGGCTACCGTCGACCTTCGCTGCGGCATCAGCGGCCTCAGATGCCTTTCTTCTTCCATATAGGCAGCTACCGCGGCTGTGATGGCAGCCATAGTGCGTCTCTTGCTCTCCAATTGTTCCTTTGCGTAAACCTCTCTAGACAGGGATATTCCCGTGCTTCTTCGGCGGTCTCGTCTCCCGTTTGGTAGAGAGAAGCTCTAAGGCATCAACTATTTTGGGTCGGCTCTCACGAGGCAGAATGATCTCGTCAACATATCCACGCGAGGCGGCGATGTAAGGATTATAGAGTAGGTCACGATATTCCTGAATCTTCTCCTGCTCTTTCGTTTTGGGATCGGGGGCAGCCTCGATCTCCTTGCGAAATATGACCGGCGTAGCTCCCTCGGCACCCATCACTGCGATCTCCGCTGTGGGCCAGGCGAGAACAAAATCAGCGCCCAAATCCTTACTACACATGGCCAGATATGAACCACCGTAGTCCTTGCGGGTGACCAGTGTGATCTTAGGAACTGTGGCCTCGGAGTAAGCCCACAAGATCTTAGCTCCGTGTCTAATGATTCCTAGCCATTCCTGATCCTTTCCCGGCAGATAGCCAGGGACATCGGCAATTGTAAGCAGGGGAATGTTGAAGGCGTCACAGAATCTTATGAACCGGGTGATCTTGTCCGAAGCATTGACATCAAGACAGCCGGCAAGATGCATCGGTTGATTAGCGATGACGCCCACTGCTCTGCCGCTAAGCCTGGCAAAGCAAACAATGGCATTCTGAGCATAATGATAATGGGGCTCGAGTATCTCGCCATTGTCCACAATGGATTTGATAACATCCCTCATATCATAAGCCCTGTTGGGCTGGTCCGGTATTATGGTGTCAAGAGCAGGGTCAACGCGGGTTGGGTCATCAGTAGGATTACTCAGAGGAGGGTCTTCCATGTTGTTTGAAGGAAGGTAGCTCAGCATCTTTCGTATCACTTCAATAGCCTGAGCGTCGCTATCACAGGCAAAATGGCACACACCGCTCTTGGTGGCATGAGGCATGGCACCGCCCAATTCTTC
>JAUWOB010000127.1 GCA_030612345.1 Dehalococcoidia bacterium
AAGAATACGCATCAACATAGTCTGGAGTTTCTTTTCCACCCTAGTTCAGTCGCCCTCGTAGGCATCACACCTCCCAACCCCTGGCATTGGACTCGCACTTTCCTGGATGCCCTTATCGAAACCGAATTCGACCGCCCCCTCTACCTCGTCAATCCGAAGGGAGGCGAGAGCAAGGGTCATAAGGTGCATACCAGCCTCAAAGCCGTCCCGGGCAACATCGACTATGTGATCGGCCTGGTCAATGCCCATACTGCTGCCAGGCTTGTGGAAGAATGTGCCGAAAAAGGCGTACGGGCAGTTCACTTCTGTACGGCGGGTTTCAGTGAGACCGGCGAGGATGAGAGAATAAGGCTGGAATCTCAACTGGTGGAAGTCGCCCGCAGGACGGGAATCAGGATTATCGGCCCTAACTGCATGGGCATTTACTGTCCTCAATCACGCCTATCCTTCAGTCCGTCCCTCCCCAAAGAGCGCGGCCCGGTGGGGTTCATCAGTCAAAGCGGCGGCAATTCCATCTATCTGGTGAGGCAGGCAGCGTTGCGAGGCGTTCGCTTTAGCAAGGTCATAAGCTATGGCAACGCATGTGACATCGATGAAAGTGACCTGCTCGAATGCCTTGCTCATGATGCGGAGACCAGAATACTGGCCCTTTACATTGAGGGGATCAAGGATGGACGACGATTTCGCAGGATTCTTGAGGAGGTAGCCAAGAAGAAGACGGTGATACTGCTTAAAGGAGGAACTACCGAAGGAGGCGCCCGAGCGGTGGCCGGCCATACTGCAGCACTTGCCGGAAGCTGGGCTGCCTGGGATGCCCTCTGCAAGCAGCTGGGAATCATCAGGGTCAGCAACATCGAAGAAATGGTCGATGTACTGGTCACTCTTTCGTTGCTACCCCTTCCCAAGGGCAGGAACGCTATGTTGTTCGGCATTGGAGGTGGCGCCAGCGTGCTGATCACTGACGAGTTCGAAAACAGAGGGCTAAGAGTGCCCGTGCTCCCTCAGGAGATCATGGCTCAAATACGGGACTTCACTCCCGTCGCAGGTAACATTCTGCGGAACCCCGTGGACTATTCGCAGGCCATGATGAACACTGACGGCGTAAGCAAGACTCTCGATATAATATCGAACTGGGAAGGAACTGATTTCTTGGTTGTGTTTATCAGGACAGGGCAATTCGTGCAGCACGGGCTTCTACCAGCCCGGACAGCCTCTCTGGCAGCTATGCTTTTCGCAAAGCAGGGCGATCTTCCCAAGCCGGTGGCAATGGTGCTTGAACCCAGTATCGTACCCCAGGAGGCAGAGGCCATTATGACTGGTATTCGTGGCTGTGTCGCCTCCGGGCTGCCTGTGTACTTTTCCTTTGCTGCCGCTGCCAACGCCATCAATTTGGTGTTGACTCATGCCGAGAATCAATCCGGGGCAGTTTGAGGCTAAGGCCTGGCATCTAGCGACGGCGAGGTTCTCGTCTTGTGCTTCAGCGGATATCGAAATTCAAATGCTCCGCAAGAAGGGCTTCTTACCTTAAGGTCAGATATTCGAACTCGTTCAGGATTCAGTATCTAGGGTCCGCAGTCTAAGATGGGCACTCCACGCAATTTTCAAACACAAGGTATTATCTTGAAACAAACCAAGCTGGGCGAGTTTGACAAGATCGTCACCATATACACCCCCGAATATGGCAAATTGAGGGCAGTAGCTAAGGGAGCTTGCCGTCCCAGGAGCAAACTGGGCGGCAATGTGGAACCGTTGACGCACAGCTTGCTGTTTCTGGCCAGAGGCCGTAATCTCGATATTGTTACTGAAAGCCAAACCATGAACGGCTTCCTCGCTCTGAAAAGTGATTTGTGGCGCATGGCCTGTGGCCTTTACCTGTTAGAGCTAGTCGATTGCTTCACTGCTGAGGGTGGTGAGAATCGTCCTCTGTTCGATCTCTTACTTGATATCTTGAACCGACTGAGCGAGCCGGGCAGCAATGAGACTGTATTGCGGTATTTCGAGCTACATCTTCTTCAACACCTTGGCTACCGTCCTCAGTTGCGTCGGTGCGTTGGCTGCGATTCGCGCCTCAAGGCGGTAGTCAATTTCTTCAGCCCGGGCAAGGGGGGGCTCTTGTGCCCTGATTGTAATGCTGAAGAAGCCGGCCGCGACGAGCAAACGAAGGCGATTCGGTCTAACCTCCCTCTCCCCCTTTCCGTTGAGGCTCTAAAGGTTCTTCGTTTGTGGCAAAGATGCGATTATGCTACCGCAAGACGGATCAGACTGCACGCCGAGCTATCCCGGGAACTGGAGCGCACATTGCACGATTACATAGAGTATATCCTGCAGCGCGAGCTTAAGTCACTGACCTGGCTGAAGGAGTTGAGAGGAGGAAACTGCCGCTATCTGAGAGCAACTCACAGCACTTGACAACAATGGTAGGGGGGATTAAAATCGCTGGACGCTTAACGGCGGTGAAATAGTGAAGTAATGTGAATGGAGAGTGCCTAGTATCCTAAGTCAACCTTTGGTTTCCTCTGCTCCCCCGGTTTTCAAGTTGAGTTCTCAGCACCAGTGGAGCGACCCATTGAAAGGATGACAAAGATAACTCGTTACTGAAGAGAAGCAATGCATGTCATAATAGCAGGCTTAAGCGATATAGGGAAGAACCTAGCGGGGCTCCTTAACAAACAGGGGCATGAAGTACTGGTTATAGACCGGGACCCTGCGAAATGCGCTGAAATAGCGTCGGGTTCCGACGTGATGGCGATCACAGGAGATGCCAGCCAGAAAACCGTCCTCGAGGAGGCGGGAGTCAAGAATGCCCATGCCTTTGTGGCTGCCGCCGGTGATGACTCCGAGAATCTGATGATCTGCATGCTGGCCAAGGAGATCGGGGCAAGGATGGTGGTGTCTCTTGTAGATGATCCAGAGCATGAGGAAGCCTTCAAACAGGCGGGAGTTAGTTTCCAGGTTAACCCCGACATGGTGGCAGCCAGGCACATCTCGCGCATGATCTCGCAGCCTTATGTAAAGGACTTTCTCACATGCGAAATGGCGGAGATATTCGAGATAGCGATTGAGACGGGCATGAGATGCATGGGGCGGAGCATTTCTGAGATAGGAAATCCAAACGGCATAAAGGTCCTGGTGGTGCAACGAGAGGGGAAGTATCTGAGCGCGGATACTCAGCTAAAGCCTGGAGATTGGCTTACCCTCATCGTGGATCGAGAGTCTGCCAGAAAAGGGACCGAGTTCATGAATAGATGGTTCTCCAAAGGATAAAGCTAACCCTTCATATCCTTGGCTCATTTCTGAAGTTCTTCGCCTTAGCCTATGTCATTCCGCTGGTGACCGCTCTTCACTACGGCGAGGACTGGCGCATCTTCTTA
>JAUWOB010000111.1 GCA_030612345.1 Dehalococcoidia bacterium
GCCAGATCCTCCACTTCCTCGATATGCTCGACCCTGGCCAGTCTATGGTAAAGGCTCAACCGGGTATTCAGGTTGGAGACATACTCCTCCGGTATATGGGCGGGCAAGGGCAGTGATACGGTAGGAGCTTCTGTCGCACCGCCGGTAATAACCCCCTTGCTCATTTCACCCTCACCTATCCCTCTCCCTTCAAGGGAGAGGTTACGAGAGGATGCCTTCAACTCCTCCACTGCCTCCGCAAGCAGTTGGCAATAAAGCTCAAAACCCAGGGCAGCGATATGTCCGCTCTGCCTGACACCTAGAAGATTGCCCGCTCCCCTGATTTCCAGGTCCTTCATAGCTATGCCGAATCCCGAACCCAGTTCGGTAGCCTCGAAGATAGTCCTCAGCCTCCTGTAAGCCTGGGGGCTCAGCTGCTTCCCCCTGTCAAAGAAGAAATAGGCATAGGCCTGGTTGATGCCCCGACCCACCCTGCCTCTCAGCTGATAAAGCTGAGCCAGGCCGAACTTATCAGCCCAGTCAATAATCAGCGTATTGACATTGGGCATATCCAAACCGAGCTGGATGATGGTGGTAGTCACCAGAACATCATGCTTGCCGGCCATGAAATCGGTCATCACCTTCTCCAGTTGTTCTTCAGGCATTTGTCCGTGAGCTATGGCTATGCGAGCCTCGGGCACCAAGTCCTGCAATTTGCTGGCAGCCAAAGCAATGCTCTGAACGCGATTATGGACAAAGAAGACCTGACCATTTCTCTCCAGCTCGCGTAGGACCACCTGCCTCACCAGAGCAGCGTCATAAACCCCGACGTAGGTCTTGACAGATAGGCGTTCTTCAGGAGGCGTGTCCACGATGCTCATGTCCCTGATGCCGCTTAACGACATGTGCAGGGTGCGCGGGATGGGAGTGGCACTGAGGGCCAGGGTGTCCACCTCTCTCCTCACTTGCTTGAGTTTCTCCTTCTGCACCACCCCAAACTGCTGCTCCTCATCGATTATTACCAAGCCCAGGTCCGTGAATGCGACGTCCTTTTGCAGCAGGCGATGAGTGCCAATGCATATGTCAACGGTCCCCGCGGCCAGACCTGTAAGTACCTCTCTTTCTTTTTCCGGGGGACAGAAGCGACTTAGCATTTCTACCCTTAAGGGGAAGGTCTGCAACCTCTCAGTAAAGGTGATCAAATGCTGCTGGGCCAGCACGGTGGTGGGGACCAGTATGGCTACCTGCTTATTATCCATAACCGCCTTAAAGGCAGCACGCAATGCTATCTCGGTCTTGCCATAGCCCACGTCCCCGCAGATGAGTCGATCAGTGGGCTTAGCTTTCTCCATGTCTTCCTTGACCGCCAGGATTGCCTCAATCTGGTCGGGTGTTTCCATATAGGGAAACGATGCCTCCAGCTCCTGTTGCCATAACGAGTCCCCGGAGAAAGCGAAGCCGGGCGCTACCTCTCGAGCAGCATAAAGGTCCAGTAACTCCTGAGCAATCTCCGCCACTGATTCTTCAACCCTCTTCTTTGTCCTCTGCCATTCTGGACTTCTCAAACGGCGCAATGGTGGTGCGTGAGCGCCAGCGCCGATGTAACGGCTGACGCGATCTATCCGCTCGGTGGGCACATAGAGCCTGTCACCAGCGGCATACTCTAAGACAAGATACTCTCTCTCCATTCCATCGGAGGACATCCTGGTCAAGCCGTGGAACCTGGCGATGCCATGGTCAACATGGACGACGTAATCGCCGGGAGACAGCTGGGGAAGAAACCAGCGGTGCGGTATCGGCCTCTTCTTGCCTGCTCGCGCCTGTTTTACGAAGCCGAACAGCTCGGCATCGGTGATAAGTGTCAGGCTGTCATCCATTGCCCAGCCGCCATCCAGAGAACCCTGGAGCAGGTTGATGGAAGCGGGCGGAGGCAGCTGTTCTATCCGTGACGCGGGCGAAGTATAAATGTCCTCTTTCTGCAGAAGCTCAGCCAGACGATTTGCCTGATGGCTAACGACGAACACCCGCTGTTTTTGTGCCACCATTTGCCTGGCCGTCTTGAGGAACCTTTCCAGTTGACTGCCATAAGCCTGAGCCCTGGTGAAGGGCAAAGCCTGTCCTGAGCTTTGCCTAGGGGCCTGTCCACTCCCGGCACTGGACAGCTGATAGCCGAGGGCGTTGAGCAGCGCCAGGCGATGCCTCTCCTTCATCTGAGACTCTAGCTCTTGCCAGGTGAGGTAAGGAGCAGGAAAGCCCTCAGGGAGCTCTCCTCTTTCCATCTTTGCGTCTCTTAATGCTTGAGCTTCTTCGTTTAGCCTGGTGATGCTAAGTTCAATTCCTTCCGGGTCGTCGAGAATAAGCAAGGCATCGGCACCCAGGTAATCAATGATGCTCCCGGTATTGAATAGAGGGAAGTAGAACTCAGCCCCGGGAAACCAATTCCCCTCCTGCAGTTTGCTCATATCTGCCCGGAAGCGCTGTTTCACTTCAGCCGTGCAGCCATCCAGGTTCAGTGCGTTCTTCATGCCCCGAGACGGCATGACAAACTCTTTGGCTGGAGTGACATTCAACGAAGATACGGGGCTGCTTGAACGCTGGCTTTCGGGGTCGAAGCACCTCATGCTCTCTATTTGATTGCCGAAAAACTCTATTCGAACTGGCAACTGACTGCAAGAGGGAAAGACATCAACAACGCCGCCCCGTCTGCCCACCTGCCCGGGCACCTCGACGACGTCCTCCACTTCATAGCCCATGCCCTGCCACCGGCGCATTAGCTCCAGCGGCTCAGCAGACATGCCCGGCTTCAGAACGTGGCAGGCAGCCACAAAATCATTCCGCGGCATGGTCTTGCTCATGATGGCCAGGGCCGAAGTCACCGTCAAGGGAGCCTTTGTCACCCTGAACCCTGAACAAAGTGAAGGGGAAGGGTCTTCTGATTCTTCGAGGAGACTGCTATCAACGAGATTCTTCGGTCGCTTCACTCCCTCAGAATGACATGACGTGAGGGGCTGGTAAAGCGCTAAGGCAGCTAATGCCCTCAACCTCTCGATCATCTGGTAGCTTACAGCCGACAACTGAGAACCTCCATAGGGCAGGAAGTCGAGCTCGGGAAGACGATGCAACCCGGCCGAAGGTGAACACCAGACCCGAAGCTGCTCATGAAGCTTTCTGGCTCCCTCGGGCTGAGCGGTCACGACCACGAGGGGCAGGTTAAGTTCCTCGTAAAGAGCTGCGATCAAGTAGGGCCTCGCAGCATCAAGTATGGCCGCCTGATGCTCACCTTTTCCTGTGGACAGCTCCGCCACCAGTTCCCGGTAGGCAGGCGTTTCTTGGAGCAAAGAAAGCAAACAAGAGAGGTTTATCGGTTGCTCCCTGTCAGCCATTGAAACATTATTATAGAGGCCTGAATGAATCATTGCCAGGCGAACGGGCAAGCGGAAGGATGCCATGAAGTCTGGATCGTTCAAGAATGGGAACTCGTACTACTATCTAGTATCCAGCGTCCCACAAGCAGGAACTGGGGTCAAGCGTCCAGGCAGGGAGATAAGAACTCCGCACATATGGGGCGAGCATTCATCGCAAATTGGAGTGCGAACCACCATTGTGTGCTTAATCGCCAGATCACGAAACAGGAGGGCTTGCGCGCTTTGTAGATTTGAAGCCGTTTGCCGGGGGATGGAGGAACAACATGCGCACTGGAGATTTCACCCTCAGGTGCACGCCGGCCCCCTACCTCGCCGCCTCGTGGCCCATACGGCCGCTGCCACCGGGACCAGCAGCAGCAAGCCCAATAGGGCTGTCCTCGCGGGCGGGGTAGTGTGCACAGCTACGGCGCTCATGACCACAGCAGGCAGCAGGCCGACCCTCACTATTGGCTTCAGGCCGGGAT
>JAUWOB010000060.1 GCA_030612345.1 Dehalococcoidia bacterium
CTATGCCAAAATCCCTGTGACGGCCCTGCACGAAGCCTATCCCGGGCATCATCTCCAGCTTGTCTATGCGAACACGGTCGGCTCGTTGCCCCGGAAACTCGGCAGCTTCATCTCCACTCTGTTCATCGAAGGCTGGGCCTTCTACTGCGAGGAGTTGATGGAACAGCTCGGCTATATCGACAAGCCCATGCAGCGGATGGGGAGGCTGGCCGATCAACTCTGGCGGGCGGCTCGCATCATCCTGGACGTGTCTCTGCACACCGGGAAGATGACTGTGGAGGAGGCGATCGACTTCCTGGTGCAGAGGGCAGGCCTGGAGAGGAGCAACGCTCAAGCCGAGGTGCGGCGCTACAGCATGAGCCCGACCCAGCCCATGAGCTATCTTATCGGTAAGCTGGAGATCATCAAGCTAATCGATGAATATAGGAAGAGGCATCCTCAGGCGTCGTTAAGGGAGGTCCATGATGCCGTACTCTCCTGTGGCTCTCTGCCGCCCCGCTTGATGCGCGAACGGCTCTTCACGCCCTGACCAAACCCCAGATTGACGAGGATGTCCTGAGTTTCGACAGCTTGAATGGCCGTCACGCTATTGACAAAGTAGAGGACAGGGTTTATATTTTGGTGAATTGAATATGGGCAAAGGCTGAGAACAGGACTAGTACAGCTTAAGGCGGAATTCAGAGAGTCGGGGAAGGTGTGAGCCGATATTTGCGCAAGGCTGGAATGGACCTGGGAGCCGCAAACCGAAAGGTTAGCACCTAGTAGGCTTTGCCGCAGGGACAGCGTGATCATAGTCCAGGGTATCGCCCGATGGGGCCGTACCTGAGAAGAGATGGCCGAAAGGCCGAAAGAGGGTGGCACCGCGAAGGTTAGAACCTCTCGCCCCTTGGCGAGAGGTTTTTTATTGCGGGCAACGGGTATGGGTCAGAAAGAAGACGTGTGACCCTTGGTTCAATGTCTGGGAGGTACTTCATAGTCAAGGAGGTCGATATGTAGCACAAGCTGGTTTTCAGATGTTAGCTGAGCAAGAAACCGAAAGGAGGAGAAATGGAAACAAAGGTTGTACTGACAGAAAAGGAGATGCCCACCCACTGGTACAATATTCAGGCAGATTTGCCTCAGCCCCTGCCGCCGCTGCGGCATCCGGTAACAAAGGAACCCACGCGGCTACCGCCTCCGCTATTTGCCGAGGCCCTGAATGAACAGGAGTTTAGCAAAGAAAGGTGGATTGAGATCCCCGAGGAATTGCAGACCATTTACCGCACCTGGAGACCTACTGCGCTACATCGGGCCTATCGACTGGAGAAGGCTCTCGATACCCCGGCCAGAATCTTCTTCAAATATGAAGGGACGAGCCAGGCGGGCAGCCATAAGCCCAACACCGCTGTTGCCCAGGCCTACTACAACAAAAAGGAAGGTGCGAAGCGGCTCGCTACCGAGACTGGGGCCGGACAATGGGGCAGCGCTCTGGCTATGAGCTGTATCTTCTTCGGTCTTGAGTGCAAGGTCTACATGGTCAAGGCCAGCTATTACCAGAAGCCCTATCGCCGTGTCTTGATGGAGACCTGGGGGGCAAAGGGGGTGCCCAGCCCCAGCGAGGAGACTGAGATAGGGAGAAAGATTCTCAAAGATGACCCTGATTGCACGGGGAGTCTGGGCATTGCCATTAGCGAGGCAATCGAGGATGCCTTTCATCGCGATGATACCAGATATTCTCTGGGCAGCGTCTTGAACCACGTTTTGCTGCACCAGACGGTTATCGGACTGGAAATCAGGAAACAGCTGGAGAAGCTCGATGTCTATCCCGATATAATCGTGGGTTGTATCGGTGGCGGCTCGAATTTCGCCGGCGCCTTCCTCCCCTTTGTGAAGGACAAGATCGAAGGGAAGAAGCCAGGTCTGCGTATCATCTGTGTCGAACCTGAGGCCTGCCCGACAGTGACCAAGGGTCTTTACGCCTGGGACTACGGCGATGTGGCAGGCATGGCGCCAATTGCCCTGATGTACACGCTGGGACATAGCTTTGTGCCGCCTCCACTACATGCAGGAGGATTGAGGTATCACGGCATGGCCCCTATTATCTGCCACCTTCATAAGCTGGGCTTCGTGGAGGCGCGCGCCGAGTATCAAATCCCCGTTTTTGATGCAGCTGTGAAATTCGCCCGCAGCGAGGGGATCATAGCGGCCCCGGAGGCTGCGCATGCCATCAAGGCGGTCATTGATGAAGCTCTGAAGTGCAGGGAATCAGGAGAGAAGAAGAACATCCTCCTGGCTCTGAGCGGCCATGGACACTTCGATTTGGCAGCCTATGATGAATACCTGTCAGGCCGGCTTCAGGATTACGAGTATCCCAGGGAGATGGTAGAAAAGGCGTTAGCAGATTTGCCAAAGATAGAGTGAGAAGGTTACGGCGCCGCGGCAGAAGGGATTGCCGCGGCGCCGGCATAAATGCTCGGTGGTACAGGAAGACAGGGTGGTGAGGCCTGGTTCAAGACTACAGGGTGATTCTCATGTCTTCATAGCCCAGGCCTATGTCGGCCTGCAGTTCCTCGGCTACCTGGGCGATTTCCCTCTTGATCTCCTGTTCATAGGGATTCCCGATATGGACAACGATGACGCGAGGCAAATACCCTTTGAGCTGGCGAAATCGCCCGAGTTCCTCCTGTAAGAGCCCGGGGCAAAGGTGACCGAATTGCGCGAAGCGCTCTCGATATCTGTTGGGACCGGCAACTTCAGCGATGAGCAACCGAGGGCAAATGTGTGGCCACTGCTCCGCTATTCCAGTGGTGGTATCACCGGTGAAGAACACGCTTCGACCATTCGAAGAGGTGACCTGATATCCGACCGCAGGTACCGAATGTTCTGCCGGCACTGCCAGGACCTCATGACCGGCAACGGTTATTCGCCTGTAAGGCTCAATAGCCTCAAGCATGAGAGTCGGCTTCTCCATGCTGGGATATTCCAGGAAGTTGACATATATCCTGCCATCAAGAAGGCAGGGAGTAACCATGTCCAGTGTGTAGCGCAGTGCGTAGACTGCCAGCTGTCCTTGCCAGTAGTAAGCAGCATTAGCAGCCAGAGTGACCAGATCCCGAGTATGGTCGTAGTGGTGATGGGTAAGCAAAAGAGCTTCTATCTTCTTCTGTTCAGAGGGGGAAAGAGCTGAGGTAATGCCACCGGCATCTATGGCTAGAACACCATCGATCAACAGGGAAGTTAAGCGTGCTCCTTTTGTCTCGAGCTGATGAGCTCCCAGGATTCGGATTTCCACGTCACCGGCTGTCAATGACTCTGTCGGTGGCACCGAGGAACTGCTGCCATTGAGCTATTTCCTGTGCCAGAATCTGCCGGCCCTTCTCGGTCAACCTGTAATATCGGCGCTGCTGCTTGGCAACTAGCTGCCACGAGCTTGATACCAGTCCTCTGCTCTCCAGGCGGCGAAGAGCCGAATAGAGAGTACTTGCCGTAAGGTCAAAATAGCCTTCGCTCCGTCGCTCCAGCTCTCTGGCGATCTCATAACCGTGCAGGGGCAATTCGCTTATGATGAAGAGCAACAAGGGCTCCACGACCCCTCGCAGCAACTGGCGAACATAGGACTGAGACATGTTTCTCAATTATACCATTTTTTGAGGATTGTATCACCGTCTGCAAGAACTAGAAGACTGAGGCATAAGAGAGGTATAATACACAGATGGAGAGCAGCAGGTGTCTGGGGACGCACAGTTTGCTGTGTCTCCCGGTTGTTGTTTGGAGGCAGTCACTGATCTCGTACCAGAAGGAGAATCGATTATGTGTGAGAACGGTCTGAACGAGAGAAAGCAGATTGGTAAAATCGATATGCCTACTGGGGCTGCCTTACTCCGTGAACCGACTTTGAACAAGGGGACAGCATTCACCAAGGAGGAACGGCGCGTGCTGAGACTCGAGGGGCTTCTGCCGCCATACGTCACTTCGCTGGAGACACAGGTAATACGCGTTATGGAGAATTTCCACAAGGCGCCAACGGATCTGGAGAGGTACATTTACCTCATGAACCTCCTCGCCCGCAATGAGACCCTCTTCTATCGTGTGGTCGTGGAGAAAATCGAGGAGATGATGCCCATTGTTTATACACCCACAGTGGGGCAAGCGTGTCAGGAATATGGTCATATTTTGAGGAGGGCGCGAGGCATCTTCATTTCGGCTAAGGACAGGGGACGGGTGGTTGATGTTTTGCGGAATTGGCCCAAGAAGGATGTGCGCGTTATTGTGGTCACAGACGGTGAGAGGATTCTGGGCCTGGGAGACCTGGGCGCCAACGGGATGGGCATTCCTGGAGGGAAGCTTTGCCTCTATACGGCCTGCGGCGGAATTCATCCCGCGTTGTGTCTGCCGGTGACCCTGGACGTAGGGACAGATAACAAGGAACTGCTAAACGATGTTCTCTACATCGGTCTCAGGCAGCGTCGCCTTCAGGAAGAACCATATGACGAGTTGGTGGAAGAATTCGTCATGGCGGTGCAGGAACTGTATCCCTGTGCCTTCATCCAATTTGAGGACTTCGCTAATCATAATGCCTTTCGCCTGTTGCGTAAGTATCGCGACCGGGTTTGTGCTTTTAATGACGACATACAGGGAACCGGAGCTGTAGGTCTGGCCGGCCTGTATTCGGCATTACGGATTACCGGAAACAAGTTAAGGGACCAGAAGATCCTTTTTCTGGGTGCAGGTGAAGCTGGCATTGGAATGGCCGATATGATCGGCTCAGCAATGGTTGCGGAGGGGCTCTCTCAGGAGGAGGCAAGAAGGCGGTGCTGGTTTGTGGATTCCAAGGGATTGGTGGTGAAAAACCGTGGCGACCTATCGGAGTACAAACTCCTTTACGCCCACGATTATGAGTATGTCAGCGATTTCACCTCAGCCATCAAGTCACTGAGGCCCACGGTGATCATTGGGGTCTCGGGGCAGACCAAGGCATTCACGCAGTCGATATTGGAGGCGATGGCCGTCTACAATCAAAGGCCCATCGTTCTGGCCATGTCAAATCCAACCTCAAAGGCTGAATGTACCGCCGAACAGGCTTATACCTGGACAGAGGGACGTGCTATCTTTGCCAGCGGCAGCCCGTTTGCTCCCGTCACCTTCAAGGGGAAGACATATGTGCCGGGTCAGGCTAACAACGCCTATGTCTTTCCGGGCATTGGACTGGGCATCACTGCCTGCGGGGCTATGTTTGTCACAGATGAAATGCTTTCCGTTGCTGCCGGGGCGTTGGCGAATGCTGTTTCTGAAGCAGATCTGGAACAGGGGCGTATCTATCCGCCATTGACGAGAATCCGCGAGGTCTCCGTTGCCATTGCCACTGCGGTGGCGGAGGTAGCCTATGACCAAGGTATGGCACGGATACCGAGGCCCGATGACCTGCCGGCGTTCATCAGATCTCAGATGTATGAACCGACGTACCGGTGCTATGTGTGACGTGAGCTGGGTCAGAAGCTTTCGGGGAGTGGTCCCCAGGTCGGTAAGGAAGCCTTCGTTCGGATGTCAGCTATGCAGGACGTAAGTCTCGGCTGTGCCGCATTCGCCTGCGTGGCCGCTAAGTGTCTCCGCGGCATGAGGCAGCACCGGTAGTATAACTTCGAGGCATTCGCGAACTGCCTTGGGGCTTCCTGGCAGGTTAACGATTAAGCATTTGCCGCGAGTACCCGCGACGGCACGACTGAGCATAGCCATGGGAGTTTTCTTAAGGCTCTCAGCCCTCATCGCCTCGGCGAATCCGGGCACAGTTCTATCCACCACAGAGAGGGTCGCCTCCGGAGTGACGTCTCTGGGGGCGAGCCCTGTTCCGCCCGTCGTGAAGACCAGGTCCAAATCGTCCTCATCCGCCCACTTAGCCAGCTTCTCGGCGATAAGCCCCTGCTCATCAGGAACGATGTCGTAATTCACGATGTGAATATCCATATTGGAAAGGATTCGACGGATCAACTCGCCACTCTTGTCGTGACGCTCGCCTGCCGCTCCTTTATCGCTGACGGTCAATATGCCTGCGGAAAGCATTCCAGTCACTTAAGCGTTCTTCCTTTCAGGGCACGAAGTCTCCGTTCCTGCGTTCAAGACGAAATTGCTCTCTATGAAATCGGCTATCGCCGCTGTATCACTGCGCGGGAACTGAACTACAGGAGCGTTCAGTGG
>JAUWOB010000063.1 GCA_030612345.1 Dehalococcoidia bacterium
TTTGCCGGCGGCAAGTGGTTTTGGGCTGGTCCCCTGGTTAGCAAAGGAGTGGTCTTTGCTGGCTGCCTTGATGGGATGCGCTATGCGATTGGTGCTGAGACGGGGGAAGAACTGTGGCAGTTTGAGAGCAGGGATGCAGGAGGTAAGCGTGTTCGCATAGTTTCCCCGCCTGTTTTGATGGACAATCTGCTCACAGTGGTCGATGAAGCAGGCACCGTATACGTTTTTGACCTCGATGGAGGGCTTGCGAATGAGGGAGTACCGTGGAGGGCTATCCCGATTGGCGCGGATGTCAGGAGTCCCTTCTGCGCCCACGAAGGTCTGGTTTATGTTCGAGGTGAAGATAACTGGCTGTATGCTGTGGATGTTGATCAGGGGGAAGTGAGTTGGACGGTTTCCTTGATTGTTGAACAATGAGAGGCATGTGCAATGTTAGAAGTATGGCATCTAATCATAGGTAACCCGATACTTAACGTATTGATCGCCTTGAGCCATTTTCTAGGTGGCAGTTTTGGCCTAGCAATCATCGTCCTTACCGTCATCGTTCGTCTAGTCTCCTGGCCTCTTACCAGGCGACAGCTCAGTTCCACAAAGGCCTTGCAGGATATGCAGCCGAAGATGCAGGAATTGAAGAAGAAATACGGCAAGAATCAGCAGAAGCTCCAACAAGAGATGATGAAGCTTTACAAGGAAGCCGGAGTGAACCCTCTGGGCTGCTTATGGCCCATGCTAATTCAACTTCCTATCTGGATTGCTCTCTATCAGGCCATCATGAGGGCGCTGGCCACCACGCCGGAGAACTTGCTGGATCTGGCTCATCGGCTATACTCCTGGGAGGTGGTGCGTCAAGCAATTCCGTTGAGCAGCCAATTCCTGTGGCTCAATTTGGGACAAACCGGTTTGGAGGCTGGTGCTGCCGGTCTGTTTTTAGCCATCATAGTTGGCGGTACAATGTGGGTACAGCAGAAGATGACTACGGCACCATCCGCTGATGCAAGGCAGGAGTCCACGGCCAGGATGATGACGCTGATGATGCCGCTCATGTTTGGCTTCCTTACCTTGATGTTCCCCAGTGGTCTGGCTCTCTACTGGGCGGTTTCCAATATGATTGGCATTATTACTCAATATTTCGTCACCGGTGGCTGGGGCTACCTCAAACTCCGTTCTCCAGCTCAATCAACGTAGTGAAGGTAGAACCAGCACTGCCGAGATGATCGCAAACTGTGCTGGTAATGAAGCAAACTAGTAAAGGAAAACCGGACTATGGAAGTGATTGAGATATCGGCCGCGACAGTAGAGGAGGCAATAGAGAAGGCGGAGGCACAACTGGGACTGCCCCGGGACAAATTTGAGGTGGAGGTTATCAGTGAAGGGAGGTCGGGTGTTCTAGGGGTAGGAAGCAGGCAAGCTTCAATCAGAGTGACTCCGGTAACCCCGCCGGAGAAGGGCCGCCCTGAGGCTGTTGAACAGGATGTGGTCATAACGGTCACAGAGGTAGTGGATGAGTTGCTCGAATTACTGGGCGTAAGAGGCACCGTTGAAGTGTTATCCGATGAGATACCTCTGGCTCTGGATATCAAGGGTGACGATCTGGGCATACTGATCGGGCGGCGAGGGCAGACCCTGGCTGCGCTGGAGTACATTACTAAACTCATCGTGGCCGGACGGTTAAAGGTCTGGCTGCCGTTAGAGGTTGACGTTGCCGGATACAAGCAGCACCGTCGTGACTCCTTGCAGAGGCTGGCCTTATATGTGGCAGAGCAGGTGAAATCACGGCGACGAGCCATAACCATGGAACCGATGCCCCCCGACGAACGCCGTATTGTTCACATAACTCTAGCTGACAATCCTGATGTAACAACTCATAGCATTGGTGAGGGTGAGAGCAGAAAAGTGGTTATTGTGCCCAGGCAGGGTTAACCATGTTTCGAGAGGTAAACACTAGGGTCAACTTTCCGCAACTCGAGCAAGATATCCTTCGCTTCTGGAGAGAGCAGGATGTCTTCAACGAGAGTATCGTGAGACGAGAAGGCGGGCCACATTATGTCTTCTATGAAGGCCCGCCTACAGCTAACGGCAGTCCGGGCGTCCACCATGTGCCAGCTCGTGTATACAAGGATGTTTTTTGCCGATACAAGACGATGAAGGGATATCACGTTCCGCGAAAGGCAGGGTGGGATACCCATGGCTTGCCCGTTGAGTTGGAGGTGGAGAGTTCTCTTGCTCTTGCCAGCAAGGCGCAAATCGAAGAGTACGGAGTGGCTCGGTTCAATGAACGGTGTCGGCAGAGCGTTCTCAAGTATATCAAAGAATGGGAGGCTATGACCGAGCGCCTTGGCTACTGGCTGGACATGGAGCAGCCTTACGTAACCCTGGACAACGCCTATATTGAGTCTTGCTGGTGGATAATCAAGCAGCTCTGGGACAAGAACTTGGTCTATCAAGGCTACAAAGTGACGCCGCATTGTCCTCGATGCGGCACGACCATTAGCTCTCACGAGGTGGCTTTGGGCTATGAGGATGCTGAGGACCCATCAGTGTACATAAAGTTCAGGCTGGAGCCGGATTCGCTGGCGAAGAACACGAGACTTCATGCTGTCCTCTCGTCTTCCAGCATGCAAGGCAAACCGGCATTTCTGCTGGCCTGGACAACGACGCCGTGGACACTGCCCGCAAATACTGCTCTGGCGGTGGCTCCTCAGGCTGAGTATGTGGTCGTGCAGGTCGGTAACGAGTATCTTGTTTTGGCCTCGGCTTTGCTCGGTGTGGCGGGCCTAGATGGTTGTATGGTGGCGGAAAGGATACTCGGGGCAGATCTAGTTGGAGCGCATTATGAACCCCTGTACAGCAATATCGATATTCGTTACGTCAAGGGAGATAAGAGGGCTTACCGTGTTATTGAGGGCGATTTTGTATCCATGGAGGATGGCACAGGGATTGTCCATATCGCACCTGCATACGGCGAGATAGACTTCGAAGTCGGCGAGAGGGAAGGTCTGCCTCTAGTGCATACGGTGGAATTGGATGGGACCGTAACGACTAATCTGATTACAGGTTTTACACCCAGGGCCCGAGAACATCTTAAGAAACGTGAAGTCCCAGTGATTCTCGGGCCAGCACGACAGAAGCTGGATTTGCCGGGAGCCGGCAAGTTTGTTAAAGATGCTGATCCTCTCATCCTTGATGACCTCAAGTCGCGCGGCTTGCTCTATCGCAGCGAGAGGATCACTCACACCTACCCTTTCTGTTGGAGATGTGAAACGCCTCTTCTCTACTATGCCAAACCGGCCTGGTACATCAGGACAACAGCAGTGAAAGAAGGGCTCATCTCGGGCAATGCTGAGATAAACTGGCACCCTGAACACATCAAGCACGGCCGATTTGGCGATTGGCTCGAGAACAACGTTGACTGGGCTTTTTCCCGGGAGAGATATTGGGGGACTCCGCTCAATATTTGGCACTGTTCTTCGTGTAACAATCATAACTGTGTTGGCAGTGTGGACGAGTTGAGAGGGCAGGCAAGCATTGATGGCTTAGTCGCGCCCCTGGATTTACATCGCCCCTACGTAGATGACATCACCTTTGCTTGTCCTGAATGTGGTGGCAGGATGCGGCGCGTTCCCGAGGTAGCTGATTGCTGGTTTGATTCTGGAGCTATGCCAGTGGCCCAGTGGCACTATCCCTTTGAGAATGAAGACAAGTTCAGACGGGATTTTCCCGCGGACTTTATCTGCGAGGCCGTGGACCAGACCAGGGGTTGGTTCTACAGCTTGCATGCCCTGTCTACTCTGCTGTTCAACCGTCCTTGCTTTAAGAATGTCATCTCCTTGGGGTTCGTTGTTGACGCCCAGGGTAAGAAGATGAGCAAGTCCAAGGGCAATGTAGTTGATCCCTGGGCTGTGTTCAGTGAATACGGCGCAGATGCCCTGAGGTGGTACGTGCTGGTTTCCACTACGGGCGAAGACAATCATCGTTTTCCTGCCAAGGTGCTTGAAGAAACTATACGCAAGTTCCTCCTTACTTTGTGGAATACGTACTCCTTTTTCGCGCTGTATGCCAATATCGACTCCTTTGTTCCTCAACCTCTGACAGGTGAGAATCGTAAGCAGGCAGCTTTTACCGACCTGGATAGATGGATCAGTTCAGAGCTTAATCGGCTCGTCAGCGACGTTTCCCGATCGATGGATAGCTACAATCCTACTTCTGCGACACGCAGGATTGAGGGCTTCGTGGATAACCTCTCTAATTGGTATGTGCGGAGAAACCGGCGCCGGTTCTGGAAAGGCGAGAACGATGCCGATAAACTGGCAGCATACACCACGCTATATCAATCTCTGGTAACTTTGTCTCAGTTGTTAGCCCCCTTCGTACCGTTTATTGCTGAAGAGCTTTATCAGAATCTTGTTCGCTCTGTTGATGCTGGAGCCAGGGCAAGTGTTCATCTCACTGACTTTCCTATAGCGGATGAAACGAAGATCAATGACGAGCTAAATAGCAGTGTTGAGCTGGCCATGAAGATATCCAGTCTGGGGAGGGCGGCGCGGGCTAAGGCCGGCATCAAGGTCCGCCAGCCCCTGAGTGAAGCTGTGGTCGGGGTCCAGACGGAAGGGGAAAAGAGATGGCTAGAGAGCCTGGCTGCTGAGGTAAGGGAAGAGATAAATGTCAGGCGGCTCGTGGTATTGAGCGAGGCGGAGAGACGAGGCGGATCCCAGAGCTATGTGAATATGCCGGACTACAGCGTGGCCGACGATGCTAGATACTGGGTCGCTATAAGCACTGAGTTGACTCCTGAGCTAATCGCCGAAGGAGTCAGTAGGGAGATTGTGCGGCATCTTCAGAATATGCGTCGCAGTGCCGGGTTTGATATCACGGATTACATCACTACCTATTATCAGACAGAAGAACCGCTGGTAAAGCAGGTAATAGGCGCTTATGCCGCTTATATCAAACAGGAAACTCTATCTCATGACCTCAGCGATGCTCTGCCTCCTGATGGAGCTTATGGCGAGAAGCGTCGCATCGCAAACGCCGAGGTCTCGTTGGCAGTCAAGCGGGCAAGTCCTGGATGAAGCTCGTGGGGCGGCTGAGCGCCCAAAGGTATTGTCTGGCGGTGCTTATTCGGTGCCAGGTTTTCCTTGAACTTCTCGATGTATCACGGCTCTGCCAGCATCACCTCTTTGAACTTGGATTGAACTGCTAACCTGTAGCTTGGCATGAGGCAGGCGCGGCTCAGGGAGTTGGGCGTTCTATTAGTCGTGCCGAGGCTGTCCTTGTATCTTGGCCTCTAACGAACACTATCTCTACGTCTTTGCCGATGTCACTGCTTCGGATGGCGCGGACCAGATCGGCGACACTGCCTATTTCCTTGCCGTCAAAGCTGATGATGACGTCTTCCACTCTCAATCCCGCAGCATCTGCAGGGCTGTTAGCAACTAGCTCCACAATGAGGGCTCCCCTGTCTACAGCGAGGTTGTGGGCTGCAGCTAGAGCAGGGTCTACGGTATACAAGCCCACTCCCAGCCACGGGTATGTCACATGGCCATGGCGGATTAGATCAGGGATGATAAGCCTGGCCTCATCGCTACTGATGGCAAAGGCCATGCCTTCCACTCCGTGGGCAACTATCTTAATGCTGGTGATGCCTATCACCTCGCCGGCCATGTTCACCAGCGGGCCACCGCTATTGCCAGGCACGATAGCGGCCGTGGTTTGAATCAGACCGTAGAGGACATTCTCGTCGACGTTTACAGATACATTGAGGCGGCTGACTATTCCCTCGGTCGCGCTCATTCCTTCTCCCAAAGCATTGCCGATGGCTATTACCCACTCGCCAAGAGCTAGCAAGCCTGAATCGCCCCATTGAGCGCAGGGCAAATCTGTGGCATCTATTCTTATCACGGCCAGGTCAGATAGCGGGTCGGTGCCTACTATATCTGCTGGAAAAGTCCGACCATCGTTCAACTCCACGTAGACGCTCTCGGCAT
>JAUWOB010000021.1 GCA_030612345.1 Dehalococcoidia bacterium
TAGATCAGTTACTATGAAGTCCTCCTCAAACTGTTTCCCCCGAGCAGCAAGCTCTCCTCTTTCATTAATAATCAGACTATTGCCGTCAAATACAAGTTCATCCTGCCCGCCAACCAGATTGTTATGAACAACAATAGCGACACTGTCCGACGCCCTGGTAGCAAGCATCCTCTCCCTGAAGAGCCCTTTCCCGGCATGATAGGGGGAAGCACTAATATTGATCAGCACCCTCGCTCCGCCATAAGCCTGGACAATTGCCGGCCCGGCCTCATACCACATATCTTCACAGATAGTTATGCCTACACCGAGACCATAGATGATGAAAACGGGACACTCGCTCCCAGCCTGAAAATACCTGTTTTCGTCGAACACTCCGTAGTTAGGCAGATAAAACTTGTGATAGACACCCGCCAGTTTCTTGTCATAGACCAGCGCAGCAGCATTGTATATATCACCGTCGCTGTCAACAAAGCCCACCACTACCGCTATATCTGAGCTGTGCTGTACGATGCTGTCCAGGCTCTCTTTGTTCTGCCTGATGAATTGCGGTTTAAGCAGCAAATCCTCAGGCGGGTAACCGCTTATGGCCAGTTCAGGGAAGGTCAGTAAGTCGATTCCCAGCGACTTCGCCTCATCAATGTATTGCAGTATCTTCCGAGTATTGCCTCTGAGATCGCCTACAGTGCAGTTAATCTGAGCTATTCCGACCCTGATTGAGTGCAACTTGCCTCCCTATGGCAGCGAATAGTATAGCAGACATTCATGAGCATTTTCCGTAATCTCTGGTCGATTGGGGAGTTCGCTGTGACTGTTGCCCCGTCGGCGAGAGAGCTAGAGAGAAGGGGTCTGATCTTCAGCTTGAAGAGCGCGAAAACTTGGGATATAATTGGCTCGCTAATGGAGAGAAAGACAATTGCCATGCCTCAAGTTGTGGGCCAGTCCGGTGATCATGCTGATGCCTGATTCATCTTCAGTTAGCAAGCAGGGCTTCTGCCGTTTGCAGAGCCTGTATCCAATACCTGAGTCTTTATTACAGACCCCTGGAGCAGACATTGTATACGTGTGTACGTCCGCAGAAAAATGACCAGCATCGGTCAGGCTGTAAACCTGTGACAACTGGCAGAGCAACGGCCTGCCCGGCTGCCTATGCCGTCGAAGATAAGAAGAGGCAAAAGGAGGCAAGCGCGTGAATACAAGCGTGGATGAACAAGCGTTCGAAAATGTCAGGAAGTTGATCAATGATATTTGTCAGCGGATGAGTATCTCTGAGACATGTCGCCTAAGGCTGACCGGGTGTGAGCGAGAACTGACGGTCCGCTTCCCTGTGAAGATGGATGATGGCCACGTACGAGTCTTCAGCGGCTTCAGGGTGGTGCATAATGACACCAGGGGCCCGGCCAAAGGAGGAATCCGCTACCACCCTGACGTCAGCCTGGATGAAGTGAGAGCCCTGGCGGCTTTGATGACATTGAAGACCGCGGTCGTCAACGTCCCCTATGGCGGTGCCAAGGGAGCTGTGGTCTGCAACCCGAAGGACCTCTCCCTGACTGAGCTGGAAAGGTTAACCCGGCGCTACGCCGCTGAAATCGCAGTCTTGATAGGTCCCAATCTTGATATCCCCGCCCCTGACGTGGGCACCAACCCCCAGGTCATGGCCTGGATTATGGACACGTATAGCCAGATGAGAGGTTATTCACCGGGGGTTATCACCGGCAAACCATTGGAAATAGGTGGTAGCAAAGGTAGGTTCGAGGCCACGGGGCGCGGATGTATGATCACTGCCCTGCTGGCAGCCAAGCATGTGCGAGTAGATGCTGAAGAAGCAACCGTGGCCGTTCAAGGTTTTGGAAATGTAGGGGCGGCCGTAGCTAAGCTCCTAGCCAGAGAGGGTTGCCTGATAACAGCAGTAAGCGATTCCAGGGGCGGAGTTTACAACCCAAAGGGCCTGGATCTCGAAGGCTTGCTCGCTCACAAGACGGAAACAGGTTCAGTCGTTGGCTTCAAGAATACCGAACCCATAACCAATGCTGAACTCCTGGAGCTACCCTGTGATATCCTGATACCGGCAGCCCTCGAACATCAGATCGTCGAAGCTAATGCCGCTTCGGTAAAGGCCAAGATAGTGGCAGAAGGCGCCAATGGTCCGACTACGCCTGAGGCAGACAGGATTCTCTATGCTAACGGCGTCTTTGTCGTTCCTGACGTATTAGCCAATGCAGGCGGCGTGATAGTATCATACCTTGAGTGGGTGCAGAACCTACAGGTTTTCTGCTGGGAAGAAGCGCACGTAAACGGCTACTTACATTCAATGATGACGAATGCCTTTGCAGAAGTACTGGAAATCAGTGCGCGTGAGAAAGTCGACATGAGAACGGCAGCTTATATGACTGCGCTGCGCCGCTTGGCAGCTGCTATGACCGCCAGAGGTATATTCCCCTAAGCCTGGTAAGAATCATTGGCTAAGGTTTCCTCTTCGGCAATCCCCAGAATCATGTCCTGATTGGAGGTCTGAATGACTTGGATAGGCGGCATCCTGACCAAAGTCAATACGGATCAAGACGAGTTAAGAAAGAAGCTGGACCTCATGGTGGAAACCGCCTGCCAGCCCAACGAGGCCTTGGCTGCGGCTGTTCCCCGCTTCATGGACTCCAGTGTCGATGCGGGGCGTGGCAGGGCCCTCATGAAAGTGTCTCTCCCCCTTGAAGGAACATCGTCGCGCCATGTCTACACGGATGATGAGAAAAAGCTTGCTCTAATATACGATGGCTACCTCTACGATTCAGAAGGCGCTGGGTCTCAGCGCTCTCGGGTGCAGCAGAGGGGAAACGGGGCAGTTGCCGAGTCTTTGCTCCATTTGCTGGTCGAACTCCCCGGCAAACTGGAGGAAAAGGTCAGACAGGCGCTGACTGGCCTGGACGGCGACTATGCACTGGCAGTCAGTGATCCTGATCAAACAGTTATCTGTCGAAACTCCTTAGGTACAAAACCGCTTTACTTTGCCCAAGATGGCAGGTTCTCAGCCTTCGCCTCTAACAAGAAACCCCTGTGGAAGATAGGGTTAGGTGAAGTCAAGTCTCTCAGAGCTGCCACGCTCGCCACTTTCGACTCCGGAGGGATAGGGATAAGGGAGGCTTCGCGTCTCGACGAAGGAGAGATCAAGATAAGAGACATGGCTCGGGCTGTAGATGAATACGAGCAGGCCCTCTGCTCAGCAATGCGAAAGAGACTGGCCGAGATGAGCCACGTACGTAGAATAGGTGTGCTGCTATCGGGTGGCGTGGACAGCTGTCTGATAGCCAAAGTGGTTCACGACATTGCGCCTGGCCTGGGCATGGACGCAACAGCATATACCGTTGGTTTGCCTGATTCACCTGACGTAAACTCGGCTCGGCAGTTTGCTGAGGAACTCGGCATCAGACACGAGATGAAAATGCTAAGTATGGAGCGGATCGAGCAGTACATTCCCGAAGTCATTGAAGCAGTTGAGGATAGCGACTTCGTGCAAATAGAGACAGGCATCGGCATATATGCTGCGGTGGACATGGCCAGCAAGGACTCCACCAGGGTGCTCTTCTCGGGCCAGGGAGCCGATGAACAATGGGGAGGCTATAGCTGGTATCCCAAGGTCTTAGGCAGGGATGGCCGTCAGGAGCTTTGCCGCAGGATGTGGGAGGATTTCACCATGTCAGATATAGAGACATTGGACAGAGAGAACAAGATCGCCATGGCGTATGATGTTGAGTTGCTCTTTCCCTATCTAGATAGGGAGGTGGTAAACGTAGCGGGCAGCGTGGCGTCTGAATTGAAAGTTGCCTCTGAAGACGACCACCTGGGCAAGCATCCGCACCGCCAATTGGCAATGAAGATGGGCATCCCTGAGAAGTATTCTAATAGAGGAAAACTCGCTATACAACATGGCACAGGCATCCACGGCGTACTCGATGAGATAGCCAGGAAGAATGGATTTAATCCTGACCTCGTAAAGGATATCGGCTACAAGAGCGACGAGATTACCGGCGTAAGAATGGGCAGTTCCTCCAGGTATGGCTATCGTTACGCCGAGAAGAAACTCTGGCAGGTGCCGTCACACGTCCAGCTCTTCCTGCACGCGTTAGCATACAACAGAGGTCTCCTTGACAAATCCGTTAGGGATAGGGTCGCGCATTTCCTGGAGAAGGCCGGTCCTCGCCGCGGACTCGCAATCTAACGCACGGTCTCTGCTACGTGTTCCCCTACGCCTAGGAATGTGAGATCTGGTTGCTGGCAAGCAGGCTCACGCAGTCTTGGTTGACATAATGTTCAGAGTACCTGATTTCAAGCTGGCTTGGCCAATGGGTGATATTTGCGATGAGTCTCTTCAGCAGGGAGTGCGCTGAGGTGGCGACGTTGATCCTCAGTTTCTCCCGATATCTCTTGATTCTGTCCTGAAGGTAATTGGTGGAAATCCTGTTCGCGGATTTGGCCGCATTTCTGCCAGCATAAGGGATAAAGAGGACGGGACAACTGCGATCGCGAGTCGCTAGATAGGCGTCCAAGTGCTGTCTGGCTCGCAGAGTCAGGTAGACGAAGCGCTGCTTTCTGCCCTTGCCTGTGATGAAAATACGCCCGCTATCATCGATCTGGCTACGATTCAGGCTGCATAGCTCCGAGATTCGCATGGCCAGCGGCAAATAACACTTCCAGCATGGCGCGGTTCCTCAAAGCGGTCTTGATGTTAGACTCTAAAGAAGTCGGTGCCTCAACCAGTCTGGTTAGGTCCTCAAGCTCTGCTACGTGGGGGCGTTTTCTTCCCGCCTTGGTCAGTTTCACTGCTTCCGGCGCCAGGGGACAATGATGGTCGATGTCAATCAAGTAGCGCAGGTAAGCTCTCAGCGCCGACAGCATACGGTTTACAGATCGGGAATCAAGTTGTTTTTCGCCTTGCCTTGCCAGACTCTCCGTTTTGCGGTCAGGCGAAACCAGATGTGCCTTGTGGTAGGTGATGGTACGCTTATCAAGCTTACCAAACTGGATCTCGCTTTCATCAAATCACCAACATGCGGCGGCATTCTGAATCGGTCCTCCTTACTGTGCGTTGCGCAATATATCATCATGGTCATCCCGACAAGTGAATTCTATGGCTCGCTTTTCATCAGGCACTAGCAGAATCTTGGCATTCGTCAGCATCTGCAAGTTCCACCACAGCTTATAAGCAGAAGTAGTACCTACCTCAACGAATAAATCCATGTGCCCATCTTTGTAGACACCTGAATCGGCGCGTCCTTTACTAAGGAAGGGCTCAGCAATTACCTCAAACCCTGACCTTCGAGATATTCAGCAATCGCATCCATCATTCCTTTATGCCACCCGCCGCCGTGCCGTGCAGACCCCTTTAGACCACGCCCCTGCGTCAGACCATCCCATAGATCATGCCCATCTCTGGCAATGAATTCCTTGGCTTTGATCTTGCCCGTGACAATCAGGAGAGCCATTTTCCTGAAAGTGTATTGACACTCATCACATCCGGGTACCTTTTCAGTGATGTGCTGAACGATAACCTGCCGCAGCCACTCAACTTCACGATCAATAGCTTCCTCAACCATACGCCAAGGTAGACACGTTTCTGTAAGCTCCCTATCCTTTCTTGACATAACATTCATCCCTGCTTATCTCTACCATGGAAAGCTCTATGAACCTCCTTCAGATGCCTGTTGGTAACGTGGGTATAAACCTGAGTTGTCCTAATACTCTCATGGCCCAGCATTTCTTGAACGGAACGAATGTCAGCACCACTTATCAACAAGTCCGTGGCAAAGGAATGCCTTAGGGTGTGAGGGGTTGCCTCGATTGGCAAGCCCGACCTTTTGGCGTACTTGGCAACAATGTTCTGGATGGACCTCGCTGTCAGCCGCATCTTTTCACCGCTCTTCTGGGCATCTACAGCGCCACTATATCGAATAAACAGTGGCCTAAAATCATCTCTTCGGGACCTCAGGTACTGCTCAATCCATTGGGCAGCTGTATCCGACAAAAAAACTACCCGTATCTTATTTCCCTTGCCTTTCACTCCAAATTCCTTACGCTCTAGGTCTACCTGATCACGGTTCAAACTGACTAGTTCTGATACTCTTAACCCTGTACTGAACAGAGTCTCCAAAATGGCTTTGTCGCGGAGGCCCCATCTAGTCGAAGTTTGGGGGCTATTCAGTAGCCTTTCAATCTGACCTGGGTTCAGGAAATTGACAGAACGAGAGCCCTGCCTGGGAAGTTCAATCTTGTCAGGCGACAATGTAGGTATATCGCGCTGAACCAGGACATACCGCAAGAAAGCTCTCAACGCAACAATGTGGTAACTTTGGGTGACGCGCTGGAGCGATGAGCCATCGCGGGCAGGCAAGTGCGCTAAATATAACCTATACTTCCTAACAAGCTCCAGGTTTATCTGGTCAGGCGTTGTGGCAGGGGAATTATCGGCCAGCCAGTTGTGGAAACGTCTCAGATAATGCCTGTATTCCAGAATGGTAAGAGGAGAGCAGCCCTTCTGGATTTCCAAGTATTCTAGGAAGTCGGCGATCAGTGACTCCAAGGTCAGCTTCGATTCTTGTTTCATGATTGCTTCGGTTCGCAAAAGTGACAATTTGCGAAACAGTTAATGCTAATATGTTTCCGCCCTCCTGTCAAGCGCCCTGTCGTCTAGCTGTCAAGACTCTCAGCAAATGACCTCAACTTTAATACATCACATCGTCGCTTGTTGGCTCATGAGCAGTAGTGAAACCCACATCTCTCTCCGCACCTGCAGATGATCGCTCTCGCGCCAGGCATTCGCCCAATACCGAATCCACTGCAGGACTCCCATCCCAAACAGCCCTGCGCGAGAATATCGACCAGTCAAACGGCCCCCTCAAAGCAGAGCGAGGCAGTAATGTATCCCTTGGCGTTTCCACGCCCCCAAAATCGCCTCTCAGAGCGACCTCTGGATTCCTTCAGAGCCGCTCTTTATATCCTTGAAGCCGGCAACTCTAATGGATTAGAATCATGGCGTGGCCAGTGACCTGATCAAACGCAATGTTGCCAGGCTATTAGCTGAACTTCCTGACGGAGTCGAGGTGGTGGCAGCCGCAAAAGCAAGGACACCCGAGGAAGTCCTCCAAGCTGTCCAGGCAGGAATCAAAATTGTTGGTGAGAATTATGTCAAGGAAGCAAAGCAGGCCTATGAGCTGCTGGGAAGAAAAGCAAGATGGCATTTCATCGGCACCCTGCAAAAGCATAATGTGAGGAGAAACGTGCTGGAGATATTCGACATGATAGAAAGTGTCGATTCTCTGGAAATAGCCAGGGAAATCGACAGGAAGTGTGCTCAGATGGGCAAAATAATGCCAATATTGATTGAGGTAAACAGTGGCAGAGAGCCACAGAAATCAGGAGTGCTGCCGGAGGATGTGGAACAATTAGTAGGAGAAACATCCGGTCTTAGAAATATCAAAGTGACGGGCCTTATGACCATGGGGCCCCGTTTTGGAAACCCTGAAGACTCCAGGCCTTATTTTGTGGAGACAAGAAGGATATTTGACAGAATTAAAGGGCTGAAGTTGCCCAATGTAGAGATGAGATATCTCTCTATGGGCATGACTAATTCCTATGAAGTTGCCCTGGAGGAAGGCGCAAATATAATCAGAATAGGCACTAAGATATTTGGCGCAAGAGATTAGGTATAGTTTTACGCATATTGCTGCAGCGACCGGACTGTGAGTTGTCGGAGAAGCCGGTCGAACTGCGGAGGGCATTGACTTTTTTTCAAAAGAACTGTTATCTTTATATGAAGTATTACCGTAGGTGTTATCCTTACACTGCTGTAGCATATAAAATTTCGCTTATGAAAGAAATTTGGGGGTAAGCAGATGAGACGTATAAATAAGAAAACAATTTTGGTCGTTTTGCTCATAGCGCTACTCACAGTGCTAATTGTTGCGCTCATAGCTAGGTTTGGATCGGGGCCAGCAATCAGCAAGGACCAAGCTATCGCCATATTAGTGAGCGAAATAATAGAGCCCGCCGCTGATCATAAAGGAATCTCAGCATTCATGTTGTCCGAGCCACTGCAAGAGGGTGATGTTGTTACCTCAGAAAGCGGCGAAGACTACCCGATAGACACTAGTACCTGGTTCGTCTTCATTGATGATGAACCGCTGGCGTTTTTTGCTCATGACTGCAGATACGTTTTCATAGATGGTCAAACTGGAAGTTATGACGTCATCGATGAAACCTGGCCACCCGAGATAAACAATCTATCTATGTGGGATACTCAGAATCTGGGTAGAGGGAACATCATTGAGCTCTATTCTGTCCTGGATAGTGCTGTCCCCGTCACTGGCAGTCCCAGTCAAGCTCCCACAGGCGATTATGGGGATGCCCCCGATGGGCAGCTGGACCTTTACTACGGAATCACCGGTACTTTCCCCACCCTATATAACACCACTAATAGCCAGGTCGGGCGCCCGGGAGGACATACCCTCAACGTAGGCGAAGAGACGCTGGGCTTAAACGTAAGTGCTGAGTTGGATGCCATTGACCCCAATGACCCTGATGGAGTGCCCAATCTCGTGGACGCCGATAGCGATGAAAGAATGTATGTCATCATGGACGGCAGCCAGGCGAGGTTAGCCTTTACCGTCAGCGTGAGCCTGGGCGCTCCAGATGTGACCCGATACGCCAACGCCGTGCTTGATTTTGACCAGAGTGGGAATTGGAGCACTGGTGCCTACGGAGTAGAGTGGGTTGTGGTTAACCTAGAGGTATATGTTGCCCCTGGTTCCTCGGAAACAGTAATCACTCCCTGGTTCTCATGGGGGAACAAAGCCGTGCTTCCCTCGCCGGTATGGATGAGGTTATTACTTGCCAGGGAGGAAATTGACGAGGCTTTATTTACCAACGTAGGCGGCTGGGATGGAAGTGGACAATTTACCTATGGTGAAATTGAAGACCACCTCGCTTTCCTCACCGATAACCCGCCGCCACCCAATGGCGATGGGGACGGGAACGGAGATGGAAATGGGGATGGCAATGGACCACCACCACCAGGTCCCGAAGACGGCCCTTGTGGCTATGATATAAATTACTACGTCCTTATCATCAACTGTGGTGATACAGCTAAACATATGGGACAGGGAACACCTATCGCCCAGGCTGCCTCCAGCAGTGTGGCCAGTGCTGCCCAGAGCCAGGGTTATACCTCAGCGGGCAATCTGGGGCCGAGTGGTGCCGGAGGCAGCCAGACTTCGCTGACCAACATCGGCCAGGCGATTGCAGACATGGCGGCACAAGCCAAGTGCGGCGACCACGTTCTGATATATATCTGCGGGCACGGCAGTAAGAAGAGCTCCAAAAAGCCCGAGGGAGGTATCTCCATCTACAACAGCTCAGGAGGTAAGACGAGCGAGGTGCTGACACCTTCGGCACTGGCCGGCATGTTGGGCGATTTCGACGCCTGCGACGGTCAGGAATGCGACACACCGGGTTGCTGCCACGTCAGCGTTGTTGTCGAGTCGTGCTACGCAGGGAACTTCAACATCCCCGGCCTCAACGACCAGGAAAACATAGTGGTTTCGGGGGCATCGACCGACACTCCAGCCCAGGGAATCTCCCCCGGAGGCGGTGTCTATACCGCCGGTTTTGTTAGTGGCCTGCAAGACTCCGACGCTGATACCGACGACCCGCCCAAGGGCGTAGACCCGGCGGAAGCCCACGACTCGGCCGATGAAGCGGTTCAAAATCACCCCCGAAGCAAGAAGGGAAATCAGCAAT
>JAUWOB010000011.1 GCA_030612345.1 Dehalococcoidia bacterium
CAAGCTATGTAGCGGGCAGCGCCGCCTGCAGCGGCAGTTGCATCATCTATTACTCCACAGACAATGGTGCGACCTGGACAACTACCGAGCCCGCGCCAAGCCAGCTGACCAGTATTAAGTGGTTCATTTACGAGGCTATACCCGCTTACTCAACCGGAACTGCTAGCTTCCAGAGCAAGGTTAACTCAGATGTCATCGGCACACCGCTCATCTGCAACACCCCCTCTGCCGGTGTGGGGGACTGCCCCTTTGAACCGGTTGATGCTGTCTGCGCCAACGGCGGTGCCGATCTTGATCTGAGAAAGGTGGTGAACGACCAAGTCCCTGCGAAGGTGGCGATATCACCTACACAGTGACCGTATCCAACCGCAGTACCACCGACGCGAGGGTGTGCAGGTTACCGATCTGCTCCCTTCTGGGTTGACATATATCGGCAGTAGCACGCGCCAGGGCACATATGACAATACCACAGGCCTGTGGAATGTGGGCAGCTTGAAGGCTTCCGCCATCGCCACGCTTACTCTCAGCGCAAGCGTCAATACGGGCACCGCAGGTACGACGATAGAAAACTGGGCGTACATCACCCATGCGGACCAGACAGACCCGGTTGACATAAACAACTCTGACCACGACGATGGCATTACAGTCCATGCTGCCCCTGCTGCCTACTCAGCAAGCAATTCGCCAGTCTGTGAGGGCACCACTATATGCCTGTTTGGTGGACCCGGTGGGATGACGTCATATCACTGGACAGGACCTGGCGGGTTCACCAGTGATGAGGAAAACCCTGTGATGCCAAATGCAACGTCCGCCATGGCCGGCACCTATACTTTGACAGTAACCAACAGCAACGGCTGCACAGACAGCGACAACGTGGTGCTGGCTCTCACTTATGAGAATGGGCAGAGCGGACCCCCTGCACCGCCCCTTACGGTAGGCCGGGAGACCTACCCCACAAATAAGCTGGCTGTCCTGGCGCCATGGATTGTCTTATTGGCAGCCATCCTAGCCGGTACAAGCTTGCTGGTGGTGAGGCGCAATCGGGCTCGAGGCTAGGCACTGCAAACCGGGGGCAGACTTTGTCGCTGCCCCTCGTCGTTTTGGTGCTTTGGTGTTGCCTGAGGAGATGCTCTCATTTCGCGCCTGGGCGGGAAGCCAGGTGAGTGTTGATCTGCCTGCGGATCCCTTCTGCCATGTTTCTGGCCGCCTGGGCGAAGTCCTTCTCCTGCGAGGCATAGAGGATTTGGCGCGACACATTGATAATGGCCTTCTCGCCCTGGGCATCCACTCCGTAGCCAACTGCTGAAGCCAAGTCCCCTCCCTGAGCACCAATGCCGGGGATAAGGAAGCACATGTCGGGGCAAATCGAGCGGACCTTCTGTAGCTCCTGAGGATAGGTAGCCCCGACTACCAGACCGATATTGCCGTAAGTATTCCATTCTCTGGCCTTCCGGGCCACCACCTCATATAGCGGTATGCCATCGGTGCAAAGGTTCTGAAAATCCGTGGCTCCCCGGTTTGACGTCCGGCATAGAATGAAGACTCCATTATCCCGGTAGCTGATGAAAGGCTCTATGGAATCGAAGCCGAGGTAGGGATTGACGGTAGCGGCATCGAAGCCAAAAACCGTGAAAAGGGCCCTGGCATAGGCCCTGGCAGTGTTACCGATGTCGCCGCGCTTGGCGTCGGCAATGACAGGAATGCCATCAGGGATGCATGTTATGGTCTTCTCCAGGATAGCAAACCCCCCAGTGCCCAAGGCTTCATAGAAGGCCAGATTGGGCTTATAGGCGCAGACCAGGTCGCTTGTGGCCTCGATGATGGCGTTGTTAAACTGCAGAACGTCCACCCCGGGCAGCAGCTCCGGGTCGGGGTCAAGTCCGATGCAGAGCCAGCTTTTGTTTTTTCGACTGATAGCAAGCAGTTTGTCGGCGAATCTCATTGCTGTAACACAGATAATATCAGGAGATGGGCATAAATCAAAGCTCGGGATAGCATTCTACTATATCTGGAGGGGAGTGTGCAGCTGGCTTCGTCAGGCGAGGCAAGGTGATGATCACCCCGGCAAGGCTGGTTGGCAGCGACAAGAAACGAGTGTCCCGATGAAATCGGGGCAGTTACAGAAGCAGAATCGAACGGCCTGTGATGAGAAGGAGGTCAAGGAGTTTGTCTCCAGGAGTACAACGTAACCGTTGTCACGAAAGGAGAGCAAAGAGGAGTTCAAGGCGAAGGAACTTCTCTTGAGTCCAGTCTAGTCCTAGCCGTTTCTCATCGCAGACAGGCGGGTCCTTTACGGCTTTCCTTGTAGCATTGTGTTTCCAGAGAGGCCTATGCGAACTTTCTTTGGCTCTTTCCCCAGTTCACCATTGCTGGCATCCGCGCCAGCTGACACTTCTTCAATATGAGCAACTCCCGGGATCGTTCGCAGCACATCAAGTAAGTTCATCTCCTTACGCAGAAAGACCAGAATCGCAGGCATATCAACTCGGGGTATGATCTCGGTGTTCGCAACTTCTGGGAGTTCATCAAGGTAGGCCACGACCTCCATCATCTTGCGCATGTGCACCGGAGGAAGGATCTCCACTTCGAACTGCGGGTCGCCCAGTTCTGCGCGGTCTTCCATCTCGAGCAGTCTTGAGAGGTCGGAACCCTTTTCGGATTGGCAGGTGGCCTGGCTTGGCTGCAGGTGTTGGTCGAGTGCCTTGCCCTCTTTCACGGGTGCAGCACTAAGCTCCTCTTTCGGTGCCACGATTAGAGGGCCTCTCGCTTCTTGAGATTTCGTTGGTACAGGGCCGCTCTCCTCTCCGGAATGTACGCCTATGGCACTGCTTTCCTTCGCGGACCGGGACCGCTTGTTCTCGAAATCTGCCTTTGCCTCTGTAGCCTGCTGTCTAAGGCGGTCCAGTTCTTCCAGCAAATAGCCGAACTGCTTGTCTATGACATTGCCGAGTGAACCCTGGATCTTCATCGTCTCGTTCTCTAGCAGCGCTGCTGCTTTCTTTTCGGCTTCAGCCCGGATGGCATTAGCCTCTTCATTAGCGATCTTCAGAACTTCAGCTTGTTTCTTTTCCACTATCTGTCGAGCTTGCTCCCTGGCTTTGTCCATAATGGCAGTGCTCTCAGCTTTGACTTGTGCGGTGGCTTCCGTCTTGATCTGATTAGCCAGCCTATCGGCCTCAACAATGGTTGTCTCTGCGAGTTTGGTAAGAGATGCGATATGATGTTGGAATTTGGCCAGCTTATCTCGCTCCCTGATAAGCTCGTCGATGAAAGACGCTACCTGGGCCTCATCTAGCCCGGTCTTTACTCGCTTGAACTCACGCCCCCCCAGCGTGACGACACCATCCTTACCGCTGTTGTTCATAACATCGCCTCCCTTTTATGTATTACTGAGCACCGGCAAGAGCAGCGTGAAACTCGCCGGTCTCGTTTCATCCCTGGATGGCTTGACATATCGCTATGTCTCCGTCTCACCCTGGAAGATTCTCCAGATTCTCTCTGAAGTTCCGCTGGTCTCTGCCCAGGCTCTATCGACAGTCTCCTGCCGTGCTCTCAATGCCTGACGCCCGCTCTCCTGGTAGAGTTGATCAGCCCTCCGTTTCGCTTCCTTATATGCTTCCGCCGCTTCCTGTTCAGCCTTCTGAAGGGCTTCCGAAGCTTCCTCCATGGCCTGAGCACATGTGTTAGCGACTCGCTCCTCGATCTCCTTGAAGGCCTGCTCCCCCTGATGCTGTCGTTCCTGATACGCTGCCGCTACCTTTCTGTGAGCTTGCAGATAAGACATGTAGGCCGCCTGTGCCTGGTTCATCAGCTCATTCAGAGGGTCCTTGCCCTCCTCAGAGGCCTTGGGGGTAAACTCGACTACCTGTTCCCCATCTTTGCTTACCACCTTCCTGGCCTGCCGATTCTTAGTCATGATCGTCGCCATAATGCACCTCCGTCAATTTGCTCTGGCACTGCGTTCTGAAGTCCTCCTTTGCCGATTTATCTCGAAGTCGATGACACCTTTGCTGTTGCAGTCACGTGGTTCCTCTGAATTCTGCCGGTCTCTGCCGTAATGCTACGAAGTTCATCCTCGGTGAATAACCTCCAACCCTTCCTGTCCCTGTATTCAGCTTCCTTTACGATGTTTTGCCTCATCCAGCGAAACAAGGTGCTCTTCCCTATGCCGACTACTTGGCAAACCTCAGCAGTCCTATAATAGACTCGGCCATTTATCTGTACGGACATACGCAACAACCTCTGATAATATTTGAATATAGCTTAAGGCTTTCGCGATTTCCTGTAAATCACCTATTGGTAATCGTACTTTTGTAGGGGAAGCGAGACTGCTTTCACATTGTGGTAGCTTTGCCAGGAGAACATATCGAGCGTCATTGACTGCTTCCGGTAATACACAGCGCTCCCATGATCAAGCCGCTGCATGTGGATACTGCTCTTCATTGCAGCTTCTTTTTGCGTTTGTTCACGTCAGGGTCTACAATATAGGCATCTGGAAAGCCTCTGAAACGAGGTAGAAGGTGCCCAAGCGACTGCAGCGCTTTCGCGTATCATTGGCAGCAAAGGGAAGCTAAGATAGAGTTGAGAGATATAGTAAAGCTATATAAGCAGCCACGCCCTAAGAACTGCTCCATGCTTGCCTCCTGGCCCGGCATAGGCGACGTGTCATTAACCGCGGCGAAGTACCTTGTTGAGAAGCTGAATGCTGCGGAAATAGGAGAGATTGACCCTGTTGACTTTTTTGAACCAGTGGGCGTTGCAGTCAAAGACAACGTGGTCGAGAGTCCTCGCTTCCCTGAGAGCAAGTTTTACTATTGGCAGTCTGCTAAGAGAGATAGAAGCTTGGTGATTTTCATTGGTGAGGAACAGCCTGCTTTCAAAGGTTATGATCTGGTCAACTGCGTCCTGGACGTGGCGCAAAGGCTCAAGGTGGTCAGAGTATATAGCTGTGCTGCTGCGGTAACGCGCATACACCACAGTGAAGAGATGAAGGTTTGGGGTGCAGCTACGGCTTCTGCCTTAGTGGACGAATTAGGCAAGCATAATGTGGTTCTGAGGGGTAACCTTCGCATCGCCGGATTGAACGGGTTGATATTGGGAATGGCTAAGGAAAGAGGCATGGAAGGCATTTGTCTGCTGGGCGAGGTGCCCTCCTATGCCACGCAGATAGCCAATCCCAAAGCCTCTCTGGGTGTGCTGCGTGTTCTGACCAAAGTGATAGGCATTACACTGGACTTGACCGAGCTTGCTCATTTGGCCGAGCAAGTGGACAGGGAGATGGACGTGATAGCGAAGAGGATTACGGCCGAGTTCATTGACCAGTTCACGGAACCCATTTGGGAGCAGGATGAGGATGAGGACGAGCACGAAGAGTGAGGAGAGGCGGCAGTCCCGGTCTAGCTAGGGCCACATTGACCGGCACAGGTAGATATGCTACCATCGAATTAGATGTCAGCCTTAGCTGAACTATGTGACGAAATCCTAACTTGCCAGGATTGTGAGTTGGCCAGGCATCGCACTAACGTGGTGCCTGGTGAGGGGACTGAGGATGCCAACCTGTTTTTTATTGGCGAGGCGCCAGGGTGGCACGAAGATCAGCAAGGGCGTCCCTTTGTCGGGCCGGCAGGGCAGTTCCTGGATCAGCTGTTGGCATCGATTGGCTTGCGGCGGGAGGAGGTTTATATTGCTAATGTGATTAAGTGCCGTCCTCCCCAAAATCGTGAGCCTCTGCCGGAGGAGATACAAGCTTGCCGCAGATGGCTTGACCGTCAGATAGAGATAATCCAGCCTCAGATGATTGTCACTCTAGGACGTTACTCCCTGGCGCGGCATTTCCCCAATGAGAGCATAAGCAAGATTCATGGCAAGCCACGAAAGCTGGAAGGCATCATCTATTACCCCATGTATCATCCTGCAGCAGCTCTTCATCAGGGCTCGCTGCGTCCCATTATCGAAGCGGATATGCTGAAGATTCCACAGATATTGGCTAAAGCCAAAGAGCTGCCTCAAGAGGCAGCCGAATCTCAGCAACTGAGCCTATTCTAGAACCATGTACCGGATGAAACGAAGAGGAAGAACCATGTCAAAACATAAGCTAAGAATTATCCCTTTAGGGGGATTAGGGGAAATAGGGAAGAACATGATGGCAATGGAATATGGCAACGACATCATTGTCATTGACGCCGGGCTGATGTTCCCCAGTGAGGAGACGCCGGGAGTTGACCTGCTTATACCGGATATTAGCTATCTTCTGGAGAGAAAACAGAATCTGAGGGGAATAGTGATTACTCACGGGCACGAAGACCACATTGGGGCGTTGCCTTACGTTTTGTCCCGTCTGGCCTCTCCTGTTTATGCCACCAGGTTCGCTCGAGAGCTGATTCTGGTTGAACTCAAGCAACGAGGGGTGAAAACCGATGCGAAATTGAACCTGGTTGGCCCAGGGAGCAGGATTCAACTGGGTAGCTTCACCGTAGAGTTTTTCTCTGTTTGCCATAGTATTCCCGATTGTGTAGGGCTGATAATTCACACTCCCCAGGGCATTGTGGTGCACAGCGGTGATTTTAAGGTGGACCATACGCCGGTCATCTGCGAGGCCACCAGCTTTAACCAGTTAGCTTCGCTGGGGGCAAAGGGTGTTCTGCTTCTCCTTTCTGACTCTACCTATGTTGAGCTTCCTGGATACACCCCTTCCGAGGGGGTGGTTAGCGATACTTTGGACCGGATTGTGAGCCAGGCAAAGGGGAGGGTGATCGTAACTACATTCGCGTCTCTCATATCTCGCGTGCAGCAGGTGTTTGATGTTGCCGTTAAGAATGGGCGCCGTGTCTTCATCATCGGGCGAAGCATGAAGGAGATAGCGACCATGGCATTGAAAACGGGCTATCTTACTGCTCCGCCCGGCACTATTTGTAGCTTCGACGAGCTTAAGACGCTGCCTCACAATCGAGTGATCGTGTTGAGCACGGGAAGCCAGGGCGAGCCCCCCTCTGCCCTGGTGCGCATGGCTAATCGCGACCCCAAGAGCCGAGTTCAGATAGTCCCGGGCGACACCGTGGTGCTTTCAGCACCTCCTATTCCCGGCAATGCGCCACTGGTTAGCCGGACTACAGACCGCCTTTTCCGCCAGGGTGCCGATGTGATTTACAGCAAGCTGGCTCAGGTTCATGTCCATGGACACGCTAGTCAGGAGGAGTTGAAACTTCTGCTCAGTATGGTGAAACCCAAGTTCTTTGTTCCTATTCATGGGGAGTATCGCCATTTAGTTTTACATGCTAACCTGGCTCGAAGTATGGGTGTACCTAAGGATAACGCCTTTGTCCTTGAGAACGGGGACGTGCTTGAACTCGGGCAGGATTCGGGAAAGGTGGTTGAGAAGATTCGCGCTGGGGTTGTCTACGTGAGCGGCCTGATAGCGGGCGAACTGGATGAGAGTGTGCTTCGGGACCGCAGATCGCTTTCGCGAGACGGCGTCGTGGTCGTGACCATTGCCCTTGATAGCGGGAACGGTAAGCTAGCCGGAAAGCCACATATCGTAACGCGAGGCTTTGTTGATGCTGGAGAGGAGCAGGTCCTAGTTGAGAAAGGCCAAGATGTGGTGCTGGCGGCTCTGGATCATGATAGAAGGCGCCTGACTGACCCAGGCTTCGTTGATGCCAGAGCAAGGGAGTCGCTGAGCAAGTTCCTCTATGAGCGAATTCATCGTCGCCCTATCATCATTCCGGTGGTTGTAGAGGTAGGAAAGACATAGGCGAAGGCGACAAACTGGGAGCATAACTCCGTGTCCAAAGCAAGAAGCAGGTCTAGGCCGAAGCGGAAAGCAGACGAAAGCCGGTCAGCAAGGAAGGGATTCCTTGGCTTCATCGCTTCGCCCGTAGTACGAAGGCTTCTCTTGATCGTCGTCATCGTCGTGCTGCTGTATGTGTTATGGGCAGGCATGCTCAGGTTGTTCGGTTATGGGCTGATCATAATGGCCATCGCCTTGGGCTGGCTGATCTGGATGGCATGGCAGCGGCAGTTCTCGCTTGTGAAGCAGAGGTGGAACTGGGTTCTCGGGGGTGTTAGCCTGGCTCTTGCCGTATGGGGAATCCTTTCTTTCTTCCCGGGCGAAGGTGTGTTGCGCCAGGCCACATTGGGAGGCAGAGTGGGGCAGAGTATAACAGGTGCTCCCGATGCCATGGGAGGACTGCGAGTGACGGGCCTTGTCCTGCTGGGTGTTGCTCTTGTCATCCCTCGCGAGGTCTGGAGCGCCGTTCGGAAGCTCTGGGGCGCTGCTGGGAATGGCTGGCGACATTTGATCACAGGCTTCCGCCGCCGCGGAGTGAGCGTTTCCCGGCTAGCTCCTGCCGAAGGTGTCCCGCCGGAAGCCACATCCCCTGACGCAGAGGCAATCAGTGCAACGGAGGCGAAGCCTGCCGTGCTTCCTTCTCCCCTGGTCTGGCAATCTCAGCACGAACCGGTTCTTACCGCGGGAGGCTGGCAGCTTCCCCCCATCGACATCCTGGACAAGCCGGTCGAGGTGAAACTGGACAAGGATGATATTGACCAGCGAGCCCGACTGATTGAGGAAGCTCTGGCGAGCTATGGCGTAGAAGCCAAGGTTGTGCAGGCAAATATAGGGCCTGCTGTGACGCAGTTCGGAGTTGAGCCCGGATGGGACAAGAAATATAAGGAAGTGAGAGAAAGAGGGAGGGATGGCAGCTATGAAACGAGACTGGAAGAAGTATCCAGAACCAGAGTCAGGGTAGAGCGCATTACCTCCTTATCCAATGATCTGTCTCTAGCCCTGGCTGCGCCCAGCATCAGGATTGAAGCTCCCGTGCCCGGGGCATCGGTGGTGGGCATTGAGGTCCCTAACAGCGTGTTTGGCTCGGTTTCCCTGCGTAGTGTGATAGAGACAGCTGCTTTTCAGAAGATTAAGGCTCGCTCCAAGCTGGCTATCGCTTTGGGCAAAGGTGCTGGCGGTGAGGCGACGGCAGCTGACCTGACGCGGATGCCACATTTGCTTGTGGCTGGAGCTACCGGCAGTGGCAAGACCGTTTGTCTTAACTCGGTCATCTGTTGCTTGCTTCTGCATAACAGCCCCGATGATGTGCAGTTCATCATGATTGACCCCAAGAGGGTGGAGTTAGTCACCTTCAACGGATTGCCCCATCTGCTTGCCCCCGTGGTTGTTGACACTGATAGGGCAGTCAAGGCTCTAAGGTGGCTTACTTATGAGATGGATAACCGGTATCGTCAGTTTGCTCAGGCTGGGGCACGCAATATTGAGGGTTACAACAAAGACCGGTCACCTGGCGAGCAGCTACCGTATCTGGTGCTCATCATCGATGAGCTGGCTGATCTGATGCTAGTGGCTGCTGACGAGGTGGAGCATACGCTTTGTCGACTGGCTCAATTGGCCCGGGCTACGGGCATTCATCTTGTGGTAGCTACACAACGCCCTTCAGTAGATGTGGTTACCGGGCTCATTAAGGCTAACTTTCCTACCCGTGTTAGTTTCGCTGTCACCTCTCAGGTGGATTCCAGAACCATCCTTGACATGGTGGGTGCCGAAAAACTGCTGGGCAGGGGCGACATGCTCTATATGCCTACTGAAGCCAGTAAGCCCAAACGTCTTCAGGGAACCCTGGTTGTTGATGCTGAGATCGATAGATTGGTGTATTTCTGGGGAAATCAGAGGCAGATTGAGGTGAGAACAGTTGACTTTGATGAGGTATGTGAGCACCCCTCAGGCGCCCAGATAGCTGGGCGCCCCGACCCTCTTCTGGAAGACGCAAAGCGGCTGGCACAAGAACACAAACATATCTCCGCTTCTTTCCTCCAGCGCCGCCTTCGTATCGGCTATCCTAGAGCTGCTCGCCTTATGGAATCACTGGAGCAGGCCGGCTTGGTAGAGACTGCTCAGCCCGGGCGGCAAGGCTAAGCTGGCCGGTGATGACTGATCAATCCTGACCAGCCGGCACGGAATTCTGAATCCCGGTTTCTGAACTCCGACCAAATCGAAAACTCCGAATCTGGATGGCGAAACTCACGCCTGCCGGATTTCGGTCGCCGGCGCTCTGTATTTCGTGGCTAGGCACCAAACTTGTCCAGTTTGAAAGCGTTGGCCATAGCCAGGGGCATGATTTCGGCAGCGGGGAAACGCCCCATACCGCCAGCAAGGCAGGCTCGTTCCGAGAACTCGGTAACACCGTCGGGGCGACACCATCTGGACCTTAGCATGAAGGGAACTGGATGCCAGCTGTGCCCGGCCAGGGTTGCGGGAGTAGAGTGGTCCCCAGTGATAACCAGGACCTCCGGGTCTAAGCTGAGTAAGCTGGGTAGCGCATCATCGAAGTCCTCAATGGCTTGAACCTTGGCTCGGAAATCGCCGTCTTCGCCTCTGGCATCGGTGCTCTTGAAGTGGATGAAAAAGAAATCGTAATCCGCATAATAGCGGCGCAGACTGTCCAGTTGCTCCGTAATGCTCTCGCCGCTGGGCAGTACCTGCATACCCACCAATCTGGCCAGTCCCCGGTACATAGGATACGTGGCGATGGCTGCAGGTTTCAGTTTATAGATTTCAGGTAGCGAGGGCATGGTGGGGCGGCGGGAGAACCCGCGCAGAAGCAACATGTTGGCAGACGGTTCGTGCTGCAATCGGCTGCTTGCCTGTGACACGAACTCGTTGGCAATCTCCGCAGTTCTCTCTGCCTGGGGCGATAACGCCTCTATGGTTCTGGGGGCTAGTCCTGCTTGTTGGGGGTCAGAATCTGTTAACTCGGGGAACAGATCTTCGCCTCGCAGGATCAGCACAAATCTATGCTCTTTCACCGGCCGTACCGAGATCTCGGTTCCGTCTATGGTGATATCATCCAATAAGCGGCATAACTCGGTATTCATATCTGTGGATATCCGTCCTGCCCTCCTGTCAATGATGATTCCATTGTCAGCGACGGTACAGAAATTGCCTCGAGCTGCGATTTCATCTGGCTTTAGGTCCCAGTCTATTCCCAGAGCTTCTACCACTCCTCGCCCGACATTGTAGCGGACAGGGTCATAGCCAAAGAGCGCCAGATGCCCCGGCGCGCTGCCCGGTGTTATTCCCGGGCCGATAGGGTCAATGAGCCCGCAAAGCGACTCCCTGGCTATGCGATTCAGGTTGGCCTTCCTGGCTGTTTCCAGTTCTGTTTTGCCGGTTTCAGGATGAGGTAGTCCCCCCACGCCATCTATTACCAGAAGCACCATCTTAGATGCCGAGACGCGGGAGATTGTCTTCATGTGTTCAAATCCAATCATGGTCTTTACCATTTTACCGGGAAGCATGGCCGAATTCAAGTTTAGCTTTGCGCAAGGCGAATTTGAAGGCAGATGGGGCCATACCTATTGCAGAAATACCGGTTGTCGTGGCATACTGGTGTAAGTCCGCTACAGGAGGTGATAAGCTATGCTAAGAGACAATGTAGTCCTGATTGGAGGGATAATCAGGCTCATCTTCGGCATCGTGATTATGGTTTTCCCTAAGATCCTCAACTATCTCGTGGGCATCTTCCTGATATTGTGTGGGGTTATAGCCCTCATTCTCCATTTCACTTAGCCTGAGAGAGCGAGG
>JAUWOB010000076.1 GCA_030612345.1 Dehalococcoidia bacterium
GAGATAGCCATTGGGAACGGCGTTCTGCTTGAGGTCACACAGATCGGCAAGGAGTGCCACCGGGGGTGCGCCATCTTCAAGGAGATAGGCAAGTGCATCATGCCCAAGGAAGGGATATTCGCCAGAGTAGTCCGCGGCGGATCTGTCAGGGCTGGAGACCCGATCAGGGTAGAGAACAATGGATAATGGGACAGAGAGGTTTTCCGTATTAAGGCTTTCCGAAAAAGGTGGCACTTGCTTGGAAGATGTAGTGGCTGAAGAGTCTCCTCTTACTATCATCTTGAACAACCAGGAGCTGGTCACCCTGCTATGTTCCCCTACGGATTTGAAGTATTTAGCTATCGGTTTCCTTTTCTCAGAGGGGCTGCTTAAGAGTAAGGACGAGATTAGGACGATAGTCGTTGATGAACGGAGAGGCGCGGTGCGGGTGGAAGCTGAAGGGCAGGAGGAGTTCGCCAGTGATGCCTGGTTCAAACGGTTCATAACTTCAGGGTGTGGCAGGGGAGCATCTTTCTACAGTGCAGCTGATGTTCAGGGGCAGATGAGAGTTGAGTCCCGGCTTGAAGTATCAACACTCGAGATCTTAGCTCTGGTGAACGGGTTCCAGCATCGGTCTCAGGTTTACAGGGCAACGGGTGGTGTGCACAGTGCTGCCCTCTGTGATACGAGAGATATTCTGGTCTTCAACGAGGATATCGGAAGGCATAACGCCATCGACAAGATCTTCGGCGAATGCATCCTGCACGGCATAGCAACCGAAGATCATATAGTTGTCACTAGCGGCAGGATCTCTTCGGAGATACTACTCAAGGTCGCCAGAAGGAATATCCCTGTACTTGTCTCTAAGTCCGCTCCCACCAGCCTGGGGCTAAGATTAGCCGCCGATCTGGGCGTGACCCTGGTGGGCTTCGTCAGGGGCAGGAGGATGAATGTCAACACTCATGAGCGGAGGATAACCAGGGATGGGCAATAGAGATGCTGACCTAAGGGAGAGGATCCTGGACCTTGGAAGAAGCAGGGGGGCGGTGATTCTTGCCCATAACTACCAGTTGGGGGAGGTTCAGGACATAGCCGACTTTGTTGGCGATTCCCTGGGGCTGAGTCAGAGGGCAGCCAAGACGGACGCCGGTGTAATCGTGTTCTGCGGAGTCCACTTTATGGCGGAAACAGCCTCTATCCTTTGCCCGGATAAGGTGGTCTTGCTGCCAGATGTGAATGCTGGCTGTCCCATGGCCAACATGATTAGCGCTGAACGCTTGCGGGAGAAGAAGAAGGAGCACCCGCAGGCAACAGTGGTCTGCTACATCAACTCGTCAGCCGAAGTCAAGGCAGAATCAGATATCTGCTGCACGTCCGCCAATGCAGTCGCGATCATAGAGAGCCTGGATGCGGAGGAGATACTATTTGTTCCGGACCAGTATCTGGGGCATTATGTTTCCACCAGGACGGGCAAGAAGATGATCCTGTGGCCCGGCTTCTGTCCTACCCATGTCAGAATAACGCCTGAGAGGATAAGGGAACTGAGGCTGGAGTATCCCCAGGCCAAGCTGGTAGTCCATCCGGAGTGCAGGCCGGAGGTCATCGCCCTTGCCGACGCAGCCCTGAGCACCGGCGGTATGTGTAGATATGTTCAGAGAGACGATGTCAGGGAGATGATTGTGGGCACAGAGATCGGGATGATACACCGGCTCAGAAAGGAGAATCCGGGCAAGAGGTTCATTCCTGTTTCCGAGCAGGCCATCTGTCCTAATATGAAGCTGATCACCCTGGAGAAGGTCCTGTGGTCTTTGCAGGAGATGAGTCCGGAGGTGAAGGTCGCCGAGCGAATTCGGCTTGGGGCAATGACGGCGGTGGATAAGATGCTCAAGATAGGACCGAAACCATGAAGGAAGCAGACAGGATAGTTGTCTTCATTACCGCCAGCAGCGAGGAAGAAGCTCACGAGATTGCCGGGCTGCTGGTCAGTGAAAAGAAAGCTGCCTGCGTGAATATCGTGCCCGGCGTGGATTCGCTGTTCTGGTGGGAAGGCCGGCTTGACTCAGCTCGCGAGAGCCTCCTGGTGGTCAAAACCAAAGCAGCGCTGTTTCCTGACATAGTTGAGCTGGTAAAAAGGGTGCACAGCTATGAGGTGCCTGAGATAGTCGCCCTGCCCATTATGGCCGGCAGCGAGGATTATCTTAAGTGGCTGGACATTGCCTGTCAGTAGGAATATACTTGCCGGCACGTAGTCAAATCCGCCACAGAGTAACCAAAGGGAGGTTAACCAGGAATGGATGAAGTTGTCATTTCGCGCGCCATTGTTGAAAGCTACATGAAGGATTTCATGGCAGCCATGGAGGTGGATGTTGCCATCGCCGGGGCAGGGCCAGCCGGGCTTGTTACCGCATATTACCTGGCGAAGGATGGAATTAGGGCGGTGGTATTCGAAAAGCAGCTTTGTGTCGGTGGCGGCATGCCCGGTGGAGGGATGATGCTTAATCGCATCGTGCTTCAGGAACAAGGCAAACAGATATTGGATGAGTTTGATGTTTCAGTCAGAGAATACCAAAAGGGGTACTATGTCGCTGATTCACTGGAGGCCGTTTCAGCCATCTGCTGGAAGGCCATAAAAGCGGGTACGAGGATCTTCAACCTGATCAGCGTTGAAGATGTGATGGTCAGAGAAGACGACAGGATAACCGGACTTGTTCTGAACTGGAGCGCTGTTTCCTGGTCGAAGCTTCATGTGGACCCTCTAACTATCAGGTGCAAGGTGGTTGTGGATGCCACCGGACACGACGCTGAAGTTTGCCGCATCGTTGTACAGAAGATAGGCAAGAAGCTAAGAACTAAGACGGGGGATGTGATCGGACAGAAGGCCATGTGGGCTGAGAAGGGTGAAAAAGAGATTCTCGAGAACACCAGGGAAGTCCATCCGGGACTCGTCGTTGCCGGCATGACAGCGAACGCCGTTTTTGGTTCCCCCAGGATGGGTGCGATTTTCGGCGGCATGCTCCTCTCGGGCAAAAAGGCTGCCCAGATAGCTAAGGAATTGCTAAGGTAAGCTCATAGCTCGCCGCATCATGTCGCATAGGACTCCTCTCGCTTGGGATGAGAGCAGAAACGTGCGATGGAGATTCGCCTCACTCCTTCGACTGTGCTCAGGATAGCTCTGGCCCCCTGCCGCCGGTACCTTTCCTTTTGTCCCGGGCAGTGATAAAGTTTTGGGCGATGAGGAATCCGCCCGACCTTCGTGTGCAATTAGCTCCCCGGCATCCTAGAGGACTGATCCTAGCCAATCCTGTGATGATAGCCGCTGGTATAGCTGGCTATGGTAGCGAGTACGGAGAGATTGCTGATATACAAAAGCTGGGCGCGATTGTGTGCAAAGGGACTACACTGGTGCCCAGGGAGGGCAACATTCAGCCGCGACTGGTGGAAACTGCCGGTGGCCTGCTCAACTCGGTGGGGCTGGAGAATATCGGTGTTGACGCCCTCATTAGAGAGAAAGCGCCGCTCTGGACGAATTGGCAAGTGCCGGTCATTGTCAATGTGGCCGGGGAAACAATAAACGAATATGTGGCTGTGGCCAGCAAACTGGAGGGCGTGGCCGGGATTAGCGGTATTGAACTGAATATCAGTTGCCCCAATGTTTCGGCAGGAGGGATGGAGTTTGGTGTGGACCCCGAGCTTGCCGCGCGGGTAACTTCAGCGGTTAAGTCTGTCACCAGCTTACCGCTCATCGTTAAGTTAAGCCCCAACGTAACCGATATCAAGGAGATCGCTCTAGCCGTGGAAGGGGCTGGGGCTGATGCCATATCGCTGATCAACACACTAAGAGGCATGGCCATTGATATAGATCAGAGGAAGCCTTGCTTGGGGAATGTGGTCGGCGGACTTTCTGGTCCTGCCATCAAGCCTGTGGCTCTCTGCATGGTGTTCGAGGCAGCCAGGGTGGTGCGTATTCCCTTGCTAGGATGTGGCGGCATTGCCTGCGCCGAGGACGCCCTGGAGTTCATTATGGCGGGAGCTACTGCCGTGCAGATTGGCACAGCCGCCCTGACCAACCCCCATATCTGTCTCACCACACTGGAAGGTATAGAGCGTTTCATGCTGGACAGGGAAGTCGAAAATGTCGTTGAGCTTATCGGCGTCGCCCGGCATAAGCCGTGATGGGCTTTCTATTCGGCAGTCAACTGCTTCTGGATGAAGCTGATGATGTCCTCTGTCGAAGTGCCCGGGCCAAAGACACCCCTAACGCCCATCTGCTGTAGGGCCGGAACATCATCCTCGGGTATTATGCCGCCGGCGATAACCAGGGCATCTTCTAGTCCCTTCTCCCTCAATCCTTTTATGACCGGCGGAAAAAGCTCAAGATGAGCCCCGGATAAGATGCTCAAACCCACAACATCCACATCCTCCTGGATAGCCGCCTCCACAATCATATCAGGAGTTTGCCGGATACCTGTGTAGATCACTTCCATGCCGGCATCGCGCAGCGCCCTGGCTACGATCTTAGCACCCCTGTCATGCCCGTCCAAACCGGGCTTGGCTAACAGAACACGAATCCTATGCCTGGTCATAGCTTGATCCCTGGCTAGATTTTCTGACAAAGCTCAACGAGCACTCCTCTGAGCGATTTGGGGTGAATGAAAGCCACCATGCCCTCTAAGCCATGGCGCGGCTTCTTATCGATTAGCTCTACTCGGCGGGAGAGACGGCTCAGCTCCTTATCTACATCATCAACCTCAAGTGTTATGTGATGAAGTCCCTCCCCTCTTTTCTCCAGGACCCCGGCCATATTGCTGCCGGGCAGCGGTTCCAGCAGCTCTAGCTTGGCGCCCTGGGCCAGGGAAAGGATGGCTGCTTTCACTCCTTGCTCCGAGATGGTTTCAACCTTTTCAACCTGCACGTCAAAACAATCCTCATAGAGCTTTATCGCTTCATCGAGGTTGCTGACTAGAATACCGATGTGATCGACTCTCTTGGCCATTTAACCTCCTTTTCTGCCGTTAATCTCAACCTTGACTCGTGTATCTCAGAAAACCAGGAATTCCTTCTGCGTGCCAAAAGCCCTGCGTAGTACGTCACATATCTCACCGAGAGTGGCGTAAGCCTCTGCACATTCAAGGAAGGCAGGCATGGTGTTGTCCGTGCCCCGGGCGACATCTTCAAGTCGCTTGAGCGCCTGGTTGACATAACTGTTGTCCCGCTCTTTCCTGACCCGGACAGTCCTCTCCCTCTGCCTTGCTTCCGCTTCTGGATTGACTCGAAGCAGGCCCGCTATTTTGGGATAGGGAGAGACGAACCTGTTCACACCTACCACAGTGCGCCTACTGCTTTCGATTTCCTTCTGGTAACGGTAGGAAGCGTCCTGAATCTCCTTCTGCTGATATCCTTGCTCTATGGCCGCTACCGCACCACCAAGGTTAGCAACGCCGGTGATATACTGGCTGGCTTC
>JAUWOB010000138.1 GCA_030612345.1 Dehalococcoidia bacterium
GGATTCGGATTTTCTTCGGGCCGCAAGTCTGGGGGAAAAAGTAAAGATCGGAAAGAAGGTGGCGGGGATCGGTGGAGGTAATACGGCGATCGACTGTGCCTGCACGGCAAAACGCCTGGGAGCAGAAGAGGTAACTATCGTCTATCGTCGTTCTCGCTCTGAGATGCCAGCCGCCGTGGAAGAGGTGGCGGCAGCAGAAGAGGAAGGCATAAAGATAGAGTTCCTGACTGCTCCAAGCAGATTCCTGGCGCAGAACAAGACGCTTGCCAAGATGGAATGTGTGCGCATGGAGCTTGGAGAACCGGACGCCAGCGGTCGTCCTCGTCCCGTTCCTATCAAAGGCTCTGAATTCACCATGCCGGTGGATACAGTGATTGCTGCCCTGGGACAAGTTCCCGAAACAGATTTCCTTAAGGAGCTGGGGGTTTCGCTTTCCAAGAGAGGAACGGTAGAAATCGATCCTAAGACCGGGGCGACTAATATCGAAGGGGTATTTGCCGGCGGCGATGTAGTCAGCGGACCTGCCTACGTGATTGACGCTATTGCAGGAGGTAAGAAAGCAGCCAGCTCCATCAACCAGTACTTGAACGGACAACCTGTGGAAGGTGAGGCACCCTGGAAGGAGCCGGAGACGTTCTCGCAGAAAGAGAGAGAGGACCGCAAGAAACGCTTTCCTGCCACCAATAGGGTGAAGATGAGAGAGGAGCCCGTCGAGAAGAGGGTGCAGGACTTCCGCGAAGTGGCTCTGGGATATTCCCCAGAGGAAGGCAGAGAGGAAGCTTCACGCTGTCTTGCCGGACAGATAGAGGGATGCATTGAATGCCGTGAATGTGAACGACGCTGTGAGCCAAAGGCGATAGTTCACACGATGAAGGATAGAAGCATTGAACTGAACGTGGGCGCGATTATAGTCGCTTCAGGACTGGGCTTATACGATATTTCATCGCTTACAGAATACGGCTATGGCAAGATAAAGAACGTTATTACTGCCATGGAGTTTGAGAGACTGACCGCTGCCTCCGGCCCCACCATGGGAGAACTCAGGCGGGCTTCGGATGGCAGGGTACCTGAGAATATAGCCTTTATCCAGTGTGTGGGCTCCAGGGATTTGAGGAACAAGGCTTATTGCTCCAGTGTCTGCTGCATGCACGCCACAAAGGAGGCAATGCTGGCGTTTGAGCATCATCCCGGGACGCAGTCCACGATCTTCTATATGGATATGAGAGCCGTAGGTAAGAGGTTTCAGGAGTATGTTGCCAGGGCTAAGAAAGATTACAATGTGACTTGTATCCGCGGGCGTCCTGGCAGGATTGAGGTTAACCCCGAGAATGATAACCCCATTATCTGGTACGAGGAGACCACCACCGGGGAGGTAAAAAGCTTCGAAACGGAACTGGTGGTTCTTGCCCAAGCGATGGTTCCTCAGATCAGCGAAGAACTGGCGAAAACACTGGGTATAGAGTTAGACAGCGAGGGTTTTGTAAAGATTCCAGACAAATTGCTGAAACCGCTGGATACTACACGGCCGGGCATTTTTGCCTGTGGCTACGTGCATAGCCCCCGCGATATCCCGGATTCAGTAACCCAGGCCTCGGGGGCGGCAGGCAGGGCAGCTGAAGAGATGGCATCGCTTCGCTCGCAAGGAGGCAAGTAAAGTGGACGAACCTCGCATCGGTGTCTTCATCTGTCATTGTGGCATAAACATTGGGGCCTATGTCAAAGTCCCAGACCTTGTTGAACGTGTCAAACAGCTACCAAATGTAGTGCATGCCGAGTGCAATTTATTCACCTGCTCTGAGGAAGGCGTCTCGGCCATTAAGAAAGCGATAAAGGAACACAATCTGAATCGGGTGGTGGTAGCTTCCTGTACTCCCAGAACCCATGAGCCACTCTTCCGAGCTGCCTGTGAAGAGGCGGGCTTGAATAAATACCTCTTTGACTTTGTTAACATAAGAGACCAGTGCTCCTGGGTACATATGCGCGAGCCTGAGAAAGCTACCGAGAAGGCGGCGGATCTCATCAGAATGGGAATCGCTAGAGCCAGGTTGCTGGAGCCCCTGGAGGAGATTGAACTGCCGGTAACGCCTGCCGCGCTGGTGATTGGTGGAGGGGTTGTGGGAATGGAGGCGGCCTTAAACCTGGCCAAGCAGGATTTTGATGTTCATATAGTGGAGAAGGAGCCGGAGCTTGGAGGGACTCTTCGCAGCATTAATAAGCTCTTTCAAACAAACCAGGAAGCGGAAAAGATGCTCAAAATACTCGTTGGGCAGGTCAAGAACCACCCCAGGATTCACACTCATCTTTCGTCTAAGGTTAGAGAAGTAACTGGCTTCATAGGCAGCTTCGTTGTTAGTGTGGATGAGAAGGGAGGGGAGAGCAAATTCAACGTGGGTACTATTATAGTAGCTGTTGGGGCCGAAACTCTGAAACCGGTAGGCCAATATGGCTACGGAAAGATGACAAGTGTCGTTACTCAGCTGGAGCTTGAGGAGCTCATGAAAAAAGGAGAGCCTCTGGGCCAGAATATTGTCATGATCAACTGTGTAGGAGCGCGGGTTCCTGAGAGAACTTATTGCAGTCGAATCTGCTGCATGACGGCAATCAAGAATGCCTCCCTCATCAAAGAGGCGAATCCAAAGGCGAATGTCTGGATACTGCACCGTGACCTCATGACCTACGGGGTCGATTTCGAGGGTTATTATCGCAGAGCCATGGAGCTGGGCGTCAGATTCATCAGATATAGTCTAGAAAGGCCTCCCGAGGTCATAGGGGATGGAAAGGTTGAGAAGATCAAGGTGTATCATGAACTGCGTAGAAGGGAGATTGAACTGCCCTGCGATATGCTTGTTCTGACCACACCACTGATCCCCAGAGAAGACAATAAAGATGTATCCAGGATGTTGAAAGTCCCCTTAGACGAGTTTGGATTTTTCCTGGAAGCACACTTGAAGCTCCGCCCTGTGGAGTTTGCCATGGACGGAGTTTACATCTGTGGCTCAGCGCGTTGGCCTACAGACGTAACTGAGGGAGTTTCTCAAGCCTATGCTGCTGCTTCAAAGGCGGCCGGGCCTCTGAGAATGGGTTATGTCAAGGCTGAAGCGATAAATGCAGTGGTCAATGAGCGCGAATGCTCAGGCTGTGGGCTTTGTGAACTCCTTTGTCCCTTCCAGGCCATCG
>JAUWOB010000034.1 GCA_030612345.1 Dehalococcoidia bacterium
GTATATCCCCTGCCGGCGTAGAACTCCTGCTCCTCAGCGGTGAAGCTGAATGACGCACCACAGTCAGAACCTTGCAGCGTCTTCTCTGTAAACCCCATCGGATGACCTCCTTTCTTTAATACTTGGCTAGAGTTTCGGTCATCCGACATTCGCAAGTAAGCCCGGACGAGCTGTGACAGAGGCGTGATAACCTACGCTTATAACCACCAATTCAAGTATAATAAGGTATGAGGAAAATTGCAACTAGGGGACCAACCCCCATCTCTGCTTAACAGTGAGGCGGCAATCTATTAGCCGCCGGAATCCGGTAGGGTGGCCGCAGTTTGAGTCTCATCCTCTATGAGCTTCATATCCTTGCCACAGCACACGAGTGTGCCGCCGCCAACCTCTATCACTTCCACCTTGTTGCCGCAGATTTTGCACAGGTATATCTCTCCGTAGTGTCCTACAGCCATGCTACACCTCCTGTTCTTCGCCGATTGCCCTCGATATCATAACCCTCACCGCCCAAGCCTGTACCATCCCCTGGGTCAGAGGCTATACCGGGGACGCATATAGCATAACCTAATGAAAGCAGAAAGTAACGCCCAGGTCTAGACATGGAACTCGACTATGTCGCCGTCCTGAAGTGTATGTCCCTTGCTGACTCTCTGCCCGTCATACTTGCCTGAGCCCCAAATGACTGCGTATTTCAGATTCTGACGGAACTCCTTATGGAGGCTTTCAGCAGCCTCTTCCACCGTGCTGCCCTGCTCCAGTATCAGGGGGTCGCTCAGGTCCGCCTTGCTGCCGGGGGTCTTGGTGTAGACCCGCATGATGTTCAGGGTCCGGTAAACCGCCCTTCTGAACTCCTCCAGGCCACTGCCTTCCCGGGCTGAAACGGAGACCAGCGGAAACATGTGAGCATAGTGCGAATGCAACTGCTCCCAGTTTGTCTTTGCACCTGCCAGGTCATCCTTATTCCCCACGATCAGCATCCTCCGGGGGTAAGTGCCCGGGGCTTCCGGAACGCCATCCATCAAGGGCTCTATCCTTGCCTCGCTCAGCCCTTGCAGAGCTGCCTCCACCTGGCTTAGCGGCTCCAGGGATAAATCTACGATAATAGCAATGATATCAGCATTTCTGAGGGTGTTTGCCAGCAGTATTCTCACTTCCTTGTAACCGATGGGTGGGGTATCCACCAGTTGGATCTGGACATCCGTGACCTTCATCATTCCCGGAACCGGGGCCTGAGTGGTGAACGGATATTCGGCAATCTCAGGGAGGGCCTCGGTAACCGCCGCTAAGAGCTGTGATTTGCCGGTATTGGCCGGCCCTACCAGTATTACCTGTCCGGCACCTTCCCTCCTGATATAGAAGCCTGTACTCCTGGCCGTGGCGAGTTTTCTTTCTGCCTCCTGGGAGAACTTGGCAATCTTTCGCCGCAGGTCACCATGAAGCCTGTCGGTGCCCTTATGCTTGGGCATAAGGGCCAGCATCGTCTGCAGGGCGGCGATCTTCTCCTCCGGTTCCTTCGCTGCCCTGTATCTCTTCTCAGCCTCGAAATACTGCGGCGGTAGATTTGCTGGCATATAGCCAATTCTAACATTATGATCTCTCTACCAAAACCTCTGGCCCTCTTTTCCGTTCTTCACAAAGACCAGGGTGGAAATGATGCTAAGGCGCGTGACTATTGCCCGATGAGAGGAGCTGTCCGAAAACTTCTGTAGGGGAGCCCCTTGTGGGCTCCCGCGGATTAGGATAGGATGAGTCCCTCGCGAGAGCACTTTTTTGACAGCCTCAGAGATGAAGGTGGCAATGTCGCACAAGTTGGGGTACATACCGTCACGTCTTATCAGGTCCTCAGGAAGTCGCCGCACAGAGAAGTGAGCAACTATTGGACGCCGGTAGGCACCACGAAATTGGAGGGCTGGTGCCGGCAAAATGCTCGCAGAAGGAAGAGGATTTAGCTAGTGAGCCGTGCGAGACTCGAACTCGCGACACCCTGATTAAAAGTCAGGTGCTCTACCAACTGAGCTAACGGCCCATAAGCTGGTGAACTGTGCGCAGCCTATTTTTCGTCTGACAGGAGATTGGACATATAGATGGCAAAAGCAGGGTGAATATCGCAGACAAATCCCCCGTCAACTGCCTCCACGGAGAAGGTTACCCTGTTTGGCTTCCTGAGGGGTTCGCCGAATTTAGTAAGCCCCATCTCATCCCAGGGCATATTGTGGCCCAGTATCTCCAGGAGGCCCTTAACATCCCTTGGGTCTTCCACTATTACTTCGAAAGGAAGTTGATGTGCTAACCCTGCCAACTGGTCATTCCTTAGCTTTATCCTCATTTGCTAATCGATACTCTCGCTGCTTGCTGTCATCACCACAGCGGGTGATGGGATTCGAACCCACGACGTCTTACTTGGGAAGCAAGCACTCTACCGCTGAGTTACACCCGCAATTAACCATATTATCAAATGGAATCAGCACTGATGTCAAGGATGACTTGATAACGTCCACCAAACGAGTCCCGGCCATAGCTGCCCTTCAGCGTAGATGCGTGTAACAAGAATAGCATTATTCTCTCAGGTTATCAATTCCGTCCCCGGAAATGTCTTACAGGTTTAGCCGCCTATGGAAACCCGGCCTGGCCGCACATGTACCCGACATCTTGTTGTCTCCGTCGCCTCCCTGAAGTCGTCCGTGACTTCCTTTGTCTCCATCCTTTAGATTATACTAGCGGCTATGGTAGTTACGGCAGTAGAGTGGCTTGACGGCAAGCTCAGGATACTGGACCAGAGCAAGCTTCCCGGGGAGCAGGTCTTTGTCGACCTGGATGATTATGGCGATGTGGTTCTGGCTATCAGGGAGATGAGGGTTCGCGGGGCGCCGGCCATCGGGGTCGCTGCGGCTGACGGCATAGCTCTGGGGGCGTCAAATATCGATACAACAGACAAGGGTGAGTTTGTCGCCCGGCTGCAGGGGGTGATGCAGAATTTTGCCGCCTCGAGGCCCACCGCGGTCAACCTCTTCCAGGCTATCGACAGGATGAAGAAAGCTATCAGGGGAGATGGCGTTGCTGAGATAAGAAGGTCGCTTGTCACTGAGGCAAAGCAGATTCACCAAGACGAGATTGTAGCGACTGAGCAGCTCAGCCGGCTAGGAGCCGAGCTTATCAGAGATAATTTCACGCTGCTTACTCACTGTAACGCCGGCCCCCTGGCCACCGCCGGCTATGGCACCGCCCTGGGCGTAATAAGGGCTGCTAAGGAGCAAGGGAAGAGGGTGAGTGTCCTGGCCACCGAGACCCGTCCGCTTCTGCAGGGAGCCAGGCTCACCACCTGGGAGCTAATGCAGGAGGGCATCCCCGTGACGTTGATTACCGATTCCATGGCCGGCTATTTCATGCAGCAGAGGAAGATAGACTGTGTCATCGTCGGCGCGGACAGGATTGCTGCCAACGGCGATGTGGCCAACAAGATCGGCACCTACACTCTCGCGGTACTGGCTAAGGAAAACGGTATACCCTTTTATGTCGCTGCTCCTACAAGCACAGTTGACCTCTCCTTAAGCTCGGGAGATAAGATTCCCATCGAGGAGCGCAACCCGGAGGAAGTAACCCATGTCCAGGGAGTCCGCATTGCTCCCGAAGGCGCAAGTGCAGCCAATCCTGCCTTCGACGTCACTCCCCACAGGTACGTAAGTGCCATAATCACCGAGAAGGGCATAATACGGGAACCTTACACAGAAGGACTAAAAGGGATGGGCGGCAGATCTTTGTAGCCGGTTTGTTTGTCAGGCGAGGATAAACCTCGCCACTACGTTTATTCATCTGTAGGTGTGGGGCTTCTCCCCGCCCGCCGTATAAGCGGGAGGCGAATTTCGCCTTAGGTTGCGCTATTTGTCTTTCTGTACATGATCAGTATGACCGTGATGACCATAATGGTCATGAGGGGGTAGCATGCTTAAGAGGATTTCAGGACAAAAAGCAAGACAGAGATTCGGCGAGTTGATGGACGAGGTTCGTATCAGGGGAGACAAGTATGTCGCGGAGAGAGGGAACAGACCCATGGTGGCAATCATACCGGTAGAGAAATACGTTACCTGGGAGAAGATCAGGGCAGGTCTCTATGAAAAGGTTCAACAAATACGGGAAAGAAACAAGGATGTAGAGGCAGAGATACTGGAAACCGAGATTAGAGAGGCTGTAGAAGCCGCAAGGCAGGCCTGACTTAAGAACTCCTCCTATGCTCAGAATTGTTCTGGATACTAATGTGCTCGTGAGCGCCCTGATCGACCCTCACGGTAGACCGGCACAGATCATGGACTACGTTCTCGGAGGCAAGATCCGCCTCTTCGTCTCACCGTCCATCGTTACGCAGTTGGAGCGAGTTTTAGGCTATCCAAAGTTGCTGAAAAGGCATGGTCTGAAAAGGGAGGAATTGGGGGAGTTCATCTCTGATTTGCTCAGTGTCATGCTACTGATTGAGAGCGAGGAGACCATCGAGCTGATAACGGAAGACCCTTCGGATAATAAGTACCTATCCTGTGCTCTCAATGCGAAGGCGGATTTCATCATGTCCGGGGATGTACATTTACTGAAGCTGGGCGAATACAGAGGAGTTCAAACTGTCACCGCCACCGAGTTCCTGGAGATAATGGAAAGGCAGGAGAAAGCCTGATGTGTGAAGGATTGTCTGAAGCGCAATCAGGCATGGGAAGGGATCTTCCGGCTATACACCTGATGCAGGGTTTGCCAGCTATCACAGGCTTGGCATGATGGTGTCTACGCTGCCACACTGTTTGCGACGTGATACTGCTTTACCTTTTGGGAGTTGCGGTGCTAAAATTGATATGAAGGATAAAGATGTCAGGGCATTCTAAGTGGTCGCAGATCAAGCGGCAAAAGGGTGTAGCCGACGCCAAGCGCGGGCAGGTGTTTACCAAGCTTGCCCGGGAGATCATAGTTGCGGTGCGACAGGGTGGGGTGAATCTGGACAGCAATTTTCAGCTGCGTCTGGCGGTGCAGAAAGCCCGTGATAGCAACATGCCTTCGGAGAATGTCGAGAGAGCTATAAAGCGGGGTAGCGGTGATATCGAGGGGGCCGCCTTAATTGAGGCAAAATTCGAAGGCTACGGACCCAGCGGAGTGGCGGTGATGGTGGAGGCATTGACAGATAATCGTAATCGCACCGTACAGGAGATACGCCGTCTCTTCACCCGCCACGGTGGCAATCTCGGTGAAAGCGGGTGTGTCTCCTGGCTCTTTGAGAGTAAGGGAGTGATTACCGTGGAGAGCAATGCCTCAGATGCGGAGGATATCGTGCTGCGGGCTATCGATGCCGGCGCCGACGATGTCAAGGCCGAAAAGGGCTATGTGGAGATTTACACGCAACCTCAGGACTTGGAGCAAGTAAGAAAACTTGTCGAAGAGAAGGAACACGTGATTTCGGCGGAGGTCTCGCTGACACCTAAGACTACGGTGTTGCTCGAGGATAACAAAGCAATGCAGACCTTGAATTTCCTCGACGAACTGGAAGAGTTGGACGATGTACAGCGTGTCTCCTCCAATATGGACCTTTCTGAGGCTACTTTAGAAAGGCTGCGCAATCGGACCTAGCATGCGCATTCTCGGCGTTGACCCGGGTACTGTAAATTTGGGCTACGGCGTGGTAGATGGCGAAGAGGAAATGCACATGGTCGACTGCGGAGTAATCAGCCTCCCATCTCGACTTCCCATGGAGGAAAGACTGCGCTCCTTCTATAATGAACTAAGCAAGATCATCGCCAAGCATAAGCCAGGCGAAGTAGCCATTGAAGAGCCCTTCATCGGACAGAACGCAAGGTCAGCATTTGCGATCGGCAGAGCACAGGCCACGGCTATCCTGGCAGCCGTCAACCAGGGACTACGCGTCCACTATTACTCGCCCGCCCGGATAAAGCAGCAGATAACCGGCTATGGGCAAAGCGATAAGCAACAGGTCCAGGAGATGGTAAGAATCCAGCTCAGGCTTTCAGAACTACGAGAGCCCAGCCATGCTGCTGATGCGCTGGCTGTTGCCATCTGCCATATTCAGCAGAGCCGACTCAACCAATGGCTCACCGAGCATGCGCCGAAATGATAGCCACATTAGAAGGAATACTGGAATATCGTGATAGCAACTCGATCATCATCAATGTCGGCGGAATTGGCTTTCGAGTATATGTCCCTGACTCGACCCTACGCCAGCTAGGAGCTGTTGAAGGGCGAGTCTCCCTGTATACCCATCTCATCGTGAGAGAGGATAATCTTGCCCTGTACGGTTTTGCCTCAAGCGAGGAAGTATCTTTGTTCAAAAGCCTTATCTCCGTCTCAGGAGTTGGCTCTAAGGTGGCTTTAGCCCTGCTCTCGTTTTTAAGTCCTGAACAGCTTGTCATGGCTATAACCAGCGGCAACATCGACCTCATCAGCCAGACGCCTGGCATCGGCACGAAGATGGCCAGCCGCCTCGTCGTCGAACTGAGAGGCAAGCTGGAAAGGGAGTGGAAAGAGGTTGCCTTGCCCCTGGCCCCGGAGAGCGTCGATGTGATAGCTGCCTTAACCGGCCTGGGTTACTCCCTGACGGAAGCGACCAGGGCCATCTCGAAGCTTCCAGCTTCCGGCGAACTGAGCTTAGAAGAGAAGATCAAGATTGCGCTACAGCAGATGGCAAGAGGTTAGGCTGACGCCGGCAGGCCAGGCTGGAGAGGGCACTATGTTGGTCTTTTTTGGGCCTTGCTCATGATATAATGGAGTTTTCTTTTCCCTGTGTATGTGTCTGTAGGCAAGGAGGCAGACTTGGTTGAGATGACGTATGAAGACATGACCACATTCTTCATCACAAGTTAGAGGAGGGACCATGCAGTTTGTGAAGTGGTTTGAAGAGATTGGAGCAAAAGACCTGACTCTAGTCGGTGGCAAAAACGCCTCTCTTGGTGAGATGATAAGAAGCTTGGGGAAGAAAGGGATCAATGTGCCGTCGGGATTCGCCATTACCGCTGAAGCATACAAGTATGCGGTGGAGAAGGCAGGCATTGGCCAGAAGATCATAGACACGCTGACTGGCCTGGATACACATGATATGGAGAATCTGGCGAAGAGGGGCGAACAGATAAGGAATCTGATAAGAGCCGCACCTTGCCCGGCGGATCTGGAAGAGGAGATAAGAGCTGCCTATAGGGAGATGGAGAAGAAATACGGGAGTAACGTGGATGTTGCTGTAAGAAGCAGTGCCACCGGCGAAGACTCGCCCACCGCTTCTTTCGCTGGACAGCAGGCGACTTACTTGAATGTGCGAGGCGAAGATGACCTCTTGAAGAAGGTCATGAAATACTTCGCATCTTTGTTCACAAACAGGGCAATCTCCTACCGGGTGGACAAAGGTTTCGACCATCTTAGCGTTTACACGTCTGTGGGGGTACAGAAGATGGTTCGCTCTGATCTAGCCTGCTCCGGCGTTATGTTCTCCATAGACACGGAATCAGGATTCAGGGACGTGGTCTACATAAATGCTGCCTATGGCCTGGGAGAGAACGTGGCGCAGGGGATTGTCGGCCCCGACCAGTTCTACGTTTTCAAGCCTACCCTGAAGGAAGGATTCAGGCCCATTGTGGAGAAGAAGCTGGGGACGAAGGAGAGGAGACTGGTCTACAAGAGCGATGGAAATGGAACTGAGCAGAAGGACGTCAGCTTGCAGGAGCAGAGAGAGTTCGTGTTGGCCGACGATGAGGTTCTCACCCTGGCCAGATGGGCTTGTACCATAGAAGAACACTATGGCATGCCCATGGACATAGAATGGGCAAAGGACGGCATAACCGGAGGGCTTTTCATAGTGCAGGCTCGGCCGGAGACAGTGCACTCACAAAGGAACCTGGCGGTGCTCAAGACTTATGTGCTTGAAGGAAAGGGCAAGCTACTGCTAAAAGGGGAGGCGGTGGGTACAAAGATAGGGCATGGTGAGGTGAACGTAATAGAGGAAAGCAGCGAAATCCGCAGATTCAAGAACGGTCAAGTTCTGGTCACCGACATGACCGACCCGGACTGGGAGCCGATCATGAAGACAGCCGGCGCCATAGTCACAAACAAGGGTGGCAGGACCTGCCATGCAGCTATTGTCAGTCGGGAGCTTGGAGTACCCTGTGTCATCAGCACCGGTAAGGGGACAGAGGTCTTGAAGGATGTAAAGGAGGTGACAATAGACTGTTCTCAAGGCGAGGGAAGGATATATGAAGGAAAGCTGAAATACAGAGTAGACGAGGTAGAGGTGGGCAGAATCCCCAGGCCCCGTACCAGGATAATGATGAACGCCGGCCTTCCCGACAGCGCGTTCATTCAGAGCCGAATTCCTAATGACGGGGTGGGCCTGGCCCGCGAGGAGTTCATCATCGAATCT
>JAUWOB010000029.1 GCA_030612345.1 Dehalococcoidia bacterium
CACAAGACCCGTAAGCAAAACGCCCGTCTCACCTGGCGCGATTCTTGCATCCCTCCTCCGCCCTGCTATCGCTGGCAAGGAAGATATCTTCCCTATCAGTTGAAAAGCCTGAAGCACCATTGTCGTCCCGAGAGAGCGCCAGCCTAACCACTGCGCAGAGCTTGCTGCCGCTGTCCAGAGGCGGTCTGTTCAACCTCCAGGACCGAGAGCGCTCGGGTCAATCGGGCCTGATCAGCCGCTTGACTGCTTATTGGCCAGCCATCATAATGGGTTCCGCAGGCTACCTGGTACCGGTTTCACCAATCTGTCTATACAAGTAGGAGAGACACATGAAGAGGATCTTGATTGCCATTGCCACGATCGGTGTGATAACCGGCTGCGGGGGTAGTGACAGCTACATTGAAACCCTGCCCAATGAAGAACCTGGCATAAATCCCTATGCAACGATTGTGGAGGATTTCGACCTTCTGATGCCCTCTGGCAACAGAGTCTATGGAATGATACGGCGGCCTGACCCGGCAGTCTATCCCAAGCTATCCTTTGCCGCTGTGGTCATGATCCCGGGCGGCCTTGGACCTGGCAGGTTAGATGCGCTGGGTACCGAAGCGAGGATCCTTGCTGAATCGGGAATGGTTGTAGTTTGTTTCAATGCCGAAGGTAGAGTCAGTAATCATCCTGATGATATTGCGTCAGAGGGGACCGAGGACTTCAATGGCTTCCGTCATCAAGATGGCCTGGCCAGGCTTCTGCAATATGTCATCAGCCTGGACTACGTCATACCGGACAATGTCGGCATTAGGACTCTTTCTTATGGTATCACCATGGCAGCGGGCTGTGCAGGCCGCCATCCGGAAATACCCGTCAAGTATATTGTAGATGGTGAAGGGCCATCTAACAGCTTCGTTACCGCTCATGAACCGTGGGCGCTCTACAGCCCCCCTTCTCACCCGCACCATAACAGATATGAACAGGTGTACGAAAGGTTTGGGCGCTACAGCATCTATCGTGACCCTTCTCCAGAAAATCAGGCCTTTTGGTCAGAACGAGAGGCGGACGAGTTCATCGGCAGATTCCGGGGCAGGTATTTGAGATTACAGGCGGAGTGGGATCATGCGCAACCTCCGAGTATGCCAGCTGAGATACCTATGTTTCATCAACCTCCCGCGTGGTGGCAGTGCAAGCATGCCACGGACATGGTCAATGCTGCCGTCGCTGGGGGAGTACCCTGGGCGCGCGTAAATCTCCCCGAACAGGGTAATCCAATAAATGCGACCTATGATGCCCGCAATCAGCCGGTGTACTTGCCAGGGGAACTGGCCGACAAGCCCTGGTCCGTCCTTGCTGTTCTGGAGATGGCTAGAACTGAGTAGCATGGGTATGGCTCCGTTTCATGCCGACTAATGGAGTGTTCTCATCGCACACTTGCTTTCAATGCTGTCCGGTAGTCGTCCACAATGTCACGCCAGCTTCAAGAAGTGGGCCTCCTTCCAGATTGGCACTGCAACAGCTCCATGATTATAATGTGAACTCGCACCGAGAATAAGTCGTAAAAGGGAGGCTAGAGATGGCATTAGTCATTGTGCTCATTATTTCCCACATTCTGTTTATCGCTGGCTGCTATCTTTTCGCGTCGGGGATTACCGTGGTTGTTAAAGGCTCGGCACACGGCGAAAGAAATCCTCGCAAGTCCGCTCTTTTGGGGCCTAATTCATGATCCTGGGTGCACTATGCATGATTTTCTCACCGTGGGTGTTACCGGCCTTGAGACAGGCACTATCCTGACGAGGGATGCACTTGAAGGATAAAGATCTAAGCTCTTCTTCGGCTAAGACCAATCGGGAAATGTCGGATATGCGATTCAGATCAATTGTACTCCAGGTACACAATGCCTGCTTAGCATGATACTTGATGGGTCAATTAGGCTCTGAGATTGGAGTAACTCATGAAAACTAATGGCAACACCGTCCTGATAACTGGAGGGGCTACGGGAATCGGCTTCGCTCTAGCTGAAGCCTTCATCGATGCGGATAATAGGGTATTGATTTGCGGAAGAAGGAGAGCGAAGCTGGAAGAGGCGCAGCAGAAGCTACCTCAGATACAGGTGCGACAATGCGACCTTTCTAAGCAGGCGGACCGTGAATCCCTTTTCAATTGGGTGAAAGACCGATATCAAGACCTCAACATCTTAGTGAATAACGCCGGAATTCAAAGGGCTATCGGCTTCAAGAAAGGGGCAGTTGATTTGCTCCGGGGCGAAGATGAAGTCCAGGTCAACTTCATTGCCCCGATCCATCTATCGGCCTGTTTTGCCCCGTTGCTGATGGCAAAGAAAGAGGCAGCCATTATCAACGTTTCCTCGGGGTTGGCTTTTGTTCCGATAGCGGCCATGCCTGTCTACTGCGCTACGAAGGCGGGAATCCACATATTCACCGTGTCTTTAAGGCATCAGCTAAAAGGAACCCCTGTGAAGGTATTCGAAATAGTGCCTCCTGCAGTTGACACGGAACTGGGAAGAGGCTCAAGTCGGGATGCGGAACAAACACACGGGGGCATACCGGCATCAGAAGTCGCGTTGGAAACCATGCGAGCTCTCAAGAATGATGAATATGAGATAGTTGTCGGTAGGGCAAAGGGTCTTGTAGAAGGCTCAAGAAAGGACTTCGAAGGGAAATTCCAGGAACTCAATAGCTGGTAATGCCTGCCAGAAACCGGATACTGCTGCACAAGGCAACCTGAGTACGCCGCAGCATCCCGAACACCCATGGATCCATTATGGGTAGCTAAGTCTCAGGAGCGTGTGTTGCAGCCCAGCATTTCCGACGATTGTGCAGCCTCGCGATATTGCGGAGAAGGTCATAGAATAGGATGTCAAGAGTGTTCGCCGTCTCCTCCTGCCGGGAAACGAAGCTCTCTAGATCCCGAGATGTGACTCAGCGCCGCTAACCTGGAACGTATTGCGCTGTCCCGCGATCCCAACAGAAGCTACTTGACATGATCAGGACTTTGTTCTATTATATGAGTAGAACATATAGATGAGTGGACCTATTCGCCATCCAGAGGTACGTTATGTGTAACCACCACACTGGAGACACGGGACATAGCTGTAGCTGCACACCATCCGGCAGGATGCTGGGTTTTATTCAACCCTGGCTGCTGCTACTTCTCTCGGAGGAATCAGCACATGGCTATGAGTTACTGGACAAGCTAAACCAGAATGAAGATACCCAAGGCGTTGACCCGGGCTTTCTTTATCGTACCTTGCGCCAGTTTGAGGAAGACGGACTGCTCAGGTCGTCCTGGGACGTGGAAGGACGTGGTCCAGCACGCCGAGTCTACGAGATTACTCCTGACGGGATCGAATACCTGCACGCCTGGGCAGACCATATCCGTAGTACGCGGGAACGGCTAGGACGGTTGTTAGACACCCATGAGTCGCGCTTTAAGTCACAGACAACGAAAGAAAGGAGGTGAGTACTATGTGTGGACACGGTGAGCTTTACGGGCATCACAGCCACAGTGGCTGTTGCTGTCAGCCCGGTGCATTTCACGGGCGTCCTTTCCAGCGGCACTTCTCCTCACGGGAAGAGCGGATTGCCAGGCTGGAAGAGTACCTGAAGGAGATCCAGGCTGAAGCGAAGGCAGCAGAAGAGCGCCTTGCCGAAATCAAGGCTGCCGGGTAGGCGAAGTCCGAATAGGGAGGAGGGGCTGCCCATGTGCGGTCGCTCCTCCCCCTCTCTGCTAGCCAGAGAGCACAGAAGGCAAGCCCGCCATGAGTACAACTGCTATCATCATCAATCTACTGGCTCTGGGATGCCTCGTCTTCGCTCTTGCCAGAGACAGGGGCAGGACAAAGCAGGCCATGGGAGTGGCCGTCAAGTCATTTGTCCGGATTCTGCCGGCCGTGTTTATCATCATCGTCATCATCGGTCTGCTGATGGCTTTCGCACCGCCAGAGGTGATCTCCCGACTCATCGGTGAGCAGGCTGGATTCGGCGGGTTGTTGGCCATTGCGGCGCTGGGCGCCGTCCTGCACATCCCCACACTTATCTCGTTTCCACTGGCCGCCTCTCTCCTACAAAGCGGAGCAGGCGTGGCCTCGGTCGCCGCCTTCATCACGACTCTGACCATGATCGGTGCGGTAACGCTGCCGCTTGAGATAAAGGAACTGGGCCGGAAGATGGCTTTTCTCCGTAACGGTCTAAGCTTCATCATTGCCGTGATTATAGCCCTGACAATGGGAGCCATTCTATGAAACAGGACGCTACTAGCACGCCTCCTAGAAAGAAGGCACGAAAGGAGATGGCCAGGGGATATATCCTACTTGCCGCTACACTGGTCGCCGCCGCTGTTATTCTGCGGATATTCCCGGACAAGGTTACTGCTGCTACTGCCACCACGCGGAGCTATTTCCTTGAGATGGTAACGATACTGCCGGCGGTGATGATTATCATGGGGCTCTTCAGCGTGTTTGTCTCAAGGGAGCTGGTAGTCAAGTATATGGGCAAGGCGTCCGGGATCAGGGGTATCGCCGTTGCCATGTTGTTCGGTGCACTGCCCACCGGCCCGCTCTACTTGGCGTTTCCGCTGGCTGCGGCCCTGAGAAGCAAAGGCGCCAGCATTTCCAACATAGTCGTCTTCCTCTCCGCCTGGGCCTGCATCAAGATCCCGCAGGAGCTCATCGAGCTTCAATTCCTGGGTGTCAAATTCATGGCGGCGAGGCTCATATTGACCATAATCTTCGTGGCCATTATGGGTGTCTTTATAGAAAAGATCATTGAGTGGACCGACAACAGGGGCATAGGTGTTTCACAGAAGGTAGCAAGATGAGAGTGTTTGATCTTGGCGAGATGAAGGCATTTCCGTACGAGTGTAGAGAGAAGAACGTCTTCTACCAGGTCAAGGAGTTCAAGACCAGGATTGTGGAGCTGCCACCGGGCGGGGAGATGCCCGCCTGCCAGATGGCGTCTCATGTCATCTTCTATGTCCTGGATGGCGAGGTAAGCGTAACAGCAAACTCCGCAACGGCGGAGCTTAAGGAGAAACAGTGCCTCATCACCGGGCCGGCGACCCTGTCGATGCGAACCGAAAAGGGCGTCAGGCTGATGGGAATACAGATAGTCAAGACCTAGACCTAGTTTCCCTAATTCGCTGCACAACAACTCACGACGTTCAGTTTACATTTCTCCAGAAGATAGCCGGAAGTGTGTCTTTCGCAGTGCTGCTGGAGAAGTCCTGCACTGCGGAGAAAGACCTCCGGGGCTGGTACACACAGCAGCAGGTTAGTATACTATACCGTCACCATTTTCCGCCGTAGACATGGATTTCACTTTGCGTAAGACAAAGAATAGGAGTGAAGAGGTCATACACACAAATCGGCTAGAAGGAATCCATTGAACTCCAACAAGAGAATCCTCCTCTCCCTCTTTGCAGTATTCCTGAGAATAGGAGCTTTTACCTGGGGAGGCGGTTATGCCATGCTCCCGCTTATAAGAAATGAGGTGGTAGAAAAGAGAAAGTGGATTACTTCAAGCGATTTCACAGATGGGATAGCCGTATCCCAAAGCGTTCCCGGGGCAATAGCTCTAAACATAGCCGCCTTTGTAGGTAATAGAATCTCAGGGAATTTGGGAGCAATAGTCGCAGTAATAGGGTCGGCACTTCCTTCATTCATAAGCATCGTGGTTATATCGATATTCTTCCTACGCTTTAGAGAACTGAGTATGGTACAAGGTTTCTTCAAGGGGGCAACGCCGGCCATAGTAGCCCTTCTGGTTGGTGCCATCGTAGATATAGGCAAAGACGCGCTAAAAGGGTATAAAGAGATCATCATTGCCACGGGGCTTCTACTTTTGCTTCTCTGTCTCCACATGCATCCGGTACTAGCCATAGTGATTGCCGCTATTCTCGGTCTTTTCGTCAGGAGACAACTGTGACCTTTGTTCAGCTTTTCCTTGCTTTTGCCAAGATAGGGCTCTTTGCCTTCGGTGGTGGTTTCGCTACTTTACCTCTTATCGAAAGGGAAATAGTAATAGGGCTGCAATGGTTCAGCCATAGTGAGTTCCTTGAGCTTGTTGCTATCTCTGAACTCACCCCTGGCCCGATAGCGATAAATGCCGCCACCTTTGTCGGCTATAAACTGGGGGGAGTCTGGGGTTCTGCTATCGCTACCATGGGAGTGTGCCTACCGTCGGTAACACTCATACTCATCGTTGCTCACTTTCTGCACAGACTTGAAGGCAATATATGGGCAGATGGAGTTGTAAGGAGTTTGAGGCCAGCGGTTGTCGCCCTAATAGCCGCAGCTGCATATTCTGTAGCTGGGAGAGGGATAACCGATATATGGGGAATCATCATAGCGGTAGCCAGCTTTGCGGTACTCAGAACCCGCAAAATAAACCCTATTCTCGTACTCATTACGGCTGGGATAGCAGGAATCATAGTATATCTTTGAAGCGGGCAGGCCAGGTCCGCTCTGTCTCAGGTTTCGTAACTGTGGGAACGTTAACTGCATAGCTCTTATCTAGCGCCGCACAGCAGACTGTGATCTAGTTCATCTGGATGTTTGTCATCTCGACCATTGCAGTGAGCAGAATTCATCGTATTCCCTGGTGGAAGAGCTTAGCTGTCATCTTAGTTTCATTCATTCCCACGGCCGGCATTATGGCTATATTCATTAGATAAGAGCAGGGTTGGTCCGGTGGACGTGTGCGCCCGCATCTGAGGCCACGAAGTAGCTTCCAAAATGATATACAAGCAGATTGTCGTGCCGATGTTTCGAGCCTTGTCGTCTCTGTGCACCAGAATATGTGGTATCATTCTGACCGCTCAGGAGATCAAACATGATAGAATTGCCTGAAGCTGCCGTTCTAGCCAAGCAGAGCAATGAGGCCGTCGGCGGCAAGAAGATCACGAACGTTTTTGCTGTTCAGAGCCCACACAAGTTGGCCTGGTATTTCGGTGACCCACAGCAGTACAGGAGTCTCCTGACTGGTAAGGTAATCAGTGAGGCCCTGAGCTATGGCGGGCAGGTAGAAATAACGGCTGGTAACGTGAAGCTGCTATTCAGTGACGGCGTGAATCTACGCTACTGCAGAAAGGCTGAACAGCTACCGGGCAAGCACCAGTTGCTACTTGAGTTTGATGATGGTTCGTCGCTCGTTGGTTCGGTACAGATGTACGGTGGTCTATGGGCTTTTCGCGAGGGGGAATTCGATAACAAATACTACCTCATAGCCAAGAAGAAACCATCTCCTTTGTCCAGTGATTTCGACAAAGCCTATTTTGACTCTCTATTCGAAGAGGGTGCCGCGAAGTTGCCACTGAAGGCGTTTCTGGCGACGGAACAAAGGATACCGGGGCTCGGCAACGGTGTCTTGCAGGATATCTTGTTCAGCGCGAGAATGCACCCGAGGAAAAACAAGGCTTCGCTCTCCGTTGCGGATCAGCAGGTTCTGTTTGATTCTATCAAGAAGACTCTATCGGAGATGACGGCGAAGGGAGGACGGGATACCGAGCACGACCTTCTGGGTAGACCAGGAGGGTACAAGACTAAGCTGAGCAAAAACACCGTTGGACAACCCTGTTCCGTATGCGGTACACCAATCAAGAAAGAGGCGTACTTGGGCGGGAGCATTTACTATTGTGGCAAGTGCCAGAGGACGTAGCTAGGGCAAATGCGGAATCGTAATACCATATGAAGACGAAAACCTGTGCTGCAACCTCCAATGGAACAATAGGGCGCGCTGTCTTGCTACACGCCCGCGAGGTAAGGCGGAATAGGAGGAAACGATGCCTTCTGTGAACGATGTGCTGGACAAGCTCCAGAGCAAGGCTCAGCCGGACCAGTTGCAGGGAATGGCCAAATACGGGATGACGGTGCAAGGAAGGCTGGGTGTCTCAGTGCCTGACATGAGAAAACTGGCTAAGGAGATAGGGAGAGATCACAGGCTGGCATTGGACCTGTGGAGAACCGGACTAGCTGAAGCTAGGATCGTGGCTGCGATGGTTGATGATCCTGCTGAGCTAACCGATGAGCAGATGGAAGACTGGGTCAAAGACATTGATTCCTGGGACGTGTGCGACCAGGTGTGCATGAATCTCTTCGAAAGATCACCGCTGGCCTGGAAGAAGATCCACGACTGGTCCGTTCGGGAGGAGGAGTTCGTCAAAAGGGCTGCCTTTGCGCTCATGGCCTGTCTGGCATGGCATGATAAGAAGGCGAGCGACGAGAAACTCGTCGCATTGTTTCCCGTGATAATACGAGGAGCTACGGACGAGCGCAACTTTGTCAGGAAAGCCGTGAACTGGGCTCTTAGAAACATCGGGAAAAGGAACCTCAATTTAAACCGGGCGGCGATGAATGCAGCCAAGCAAATCAAGCAGCTAGACTCGAAGGCTGCCCGCTGGATCGCCACCGATGCCATCAAGGAGCTCGAGAGCGAAGCTGTTCAGAGGAGATTGAGAGGATAGTCCTTTACTCGATAGTTCACTTCACGACGCAACAGACATTAGTGAGACAGCGCAAAGATCGAGGGGAAAGGGGAGGACCATCAGGTGAGTCAGCGTCCGCTAAAGCGATATCCTTTCGTTGGAGCTTGTGGGCTCGATTGCGGCCTCTGCCCAAGATACCACGTCACAGGGTCATCGAGATGCCCCGGCTGCGCCGGACAGGGCTTTGAACAGAAACATCCAGCCTGCGGATTCATCACCTGCTGTGTCAAACAGAAGCACCTAGAAAGTTGTGCGGAATGCCCTCACTGGGCAAGCTGCCAAAGGGTGAAGCGTGTTATCGAAGGAGCGCAGCAGGGCGATTCGTTTATCTCGTATCGGCCGCTGGCAGCTAACTTCTCCCTGATCCAGAAGCACGGAATCGCGGAATTCGCCCGACGGGAAATGGCCAAGATGGAACTCCTTGGCTACCTTCTCGAGCGTTTTGACGAGGGTCGCTCTAAGACTTTCTTTTG
>JAUWOB010000137.1 GCA_030612345.1 Dehalococcoidia bacterium
AAGAATCAAACAGCCTCAAGAGAGAGGGTGTTCAAAAATGTAGTGCGCGGCTTTAACCTCGTGCCGCACGACCCTGAAGGGTCGCACTACGAAATTTGGAGGTGCCAGATTCCCGGAGTAGCTAACACAAATCTGAGTCCAAAGCTACAGCAAAACTGAACAGTCTCAAACAATAAGGGGAGGTAAACCCGAGCTATTCAAGAAATCATCGTGCTTGATGAATCGAGCAACTACAAAAATCTGAATTGCTAATGGCGAGCCTGTCGAACCATGAGCGGCAGTCATGATAGAATTAAATCGCCCTTCGACAGGCTCAGGGCGAACAGGTTGCTAAACAATCTCCATATTCTGAGCGTGGCTCGCGATGAAAAAACTTATTGAAGGGGCAGGCAAGCTGGGGATAGAGCTGAATGCCGGGCAGATAAAGCGATTCGAGCTTTACTACCAGGAGCTGATCGAATGGAATAGAAGGATCAACCTCACGGCCATAACAGATTACTCCGCGGTTCAGGCAAAGCACTTCCTCGATTCTCTGACCGTCACTCAAGCTTTACGTGGCGAAGAGGTAGAAAGCCCGGACTTCAGCATTGTGGACATAGGCACAGGAGCCGGCTTCCCGGGAGTGCCGCTGAAGATTCTCTTGCCTCAGCCCAGGCTGGTACTGATTGAACCTACGACGAAGAAGGCAGCTTTTCTGCAGCATATTATCGGCAAGCTGGAGCTGGAAAACACGGAAGTGGTGAACAGCAGGGCTGAGGAAGCAGGCCATCTACCACTCTATCGCGAGCAATTCGCCCTGGTCCTCTCCCGCGCGGTGGCCCTGTTGCCCGCCCTGGTGGAGTTGACCCTGCCCTTTTGCCGGATCGGGGGAAGATTTGTCGCTCAGAAGAAGGGTGAAATCGACCAGGAGATCAGCAGAGCGGAAAGAGCCGTCGCTGCTCTGGGAGGCCAGCTAAGTCAGGTGAAGAGAATAGAACTGGGCCAGTTCAGTGACGTGCGTTATCTGCTGATTATTGATAAGATATACCCCACACCGAGCAAATATCCGCGCCGTCCAGGCATACCGAAGAGACGGCCGATATAGCAGCCATGAAAACTCGCTTCGCTCTTCTCATAGGGATTCAGAGCTACCAATGGCCAGATCCGGGGTCGCCCGGAGAACGAAGCGTTTCAGGGGCGACTGATGCAGGAGGTGAATAGAGATGTGGAGCAGGAGATCGCGGAGGTTCTACCTGGGCCTCCCTCCCTTCGGTTTCTACTTCCAGGGCTTCAAGCCTTTTCCCAGCAGACGGGAATATCTGGATATGCTCGAGGAGTACAAAAAAGACCTCGAGGAGGAACTCAAGGAAGTAGAAAGGGAGATCGAGGAAGCAAAGAAGGACAAGCCGGACAAGACCTAATCTGCAGGAATGCTGGAAGACATACAGGGGCTGATTCGGAGCCAGGCAGACTTCATCGTAAGTCAACAGCTTCCTTCCGGGGCTATCCCCTGGTACGGGGGCGGTATCAGAGACCCCTGGGACCACGTGGAATGCGCCATGGCCTTAGATGTAAGCGGCCGCCTCGCCGAGGCCCGCTCAGCCTATCGGTGGATGCTCAATAGCCAGAATCCCGACGGAAGCTGGTATTCCAGCTATCTCGATGATAGACCACAAGACCTGACCAGGGATACGAATTTCAGTACCTACATAGCGACAGGGATGTGGTTTCACTATCTCACTACCCGTGACCTGGGCTTTCTCCGCTGCATGTGGCCGGCTGTCGAGAAGGGCATAGGCTTCGCCTTGAGTTTGCAGCAGCCAGGCGGCGAGATTTACTGGGGGCTGAGCAAGAACAACGAGGTCTGGCCAGGAGCGATCTTAACTGCCTCAAGCAGCACCTGGCTCAGTATCAAATGTGCCCTGAGAATTGCCAAACGCCTGGAGCTAGATAAGCCCGACTGGCATGAAGGATGTCGGAGGCTGGCGAGGGCAATCAAGGAGCAGCCTGAAAGATTCGACAGATTGGGCGAGGACAAGAGCGGTCATGCCATGACCTGGTACTACCCCATCCTGGTGGGGCTGGTGAGGGGAAGGCAGGCAGAGCAGCGTATCTCAGAACGATGGCAGGACTTCATCATAGACGGTTGGGGATGCAAGTGCTTTGCCGACAGACAGTCGGTGTGCGTAGCCGAGACCTTTGAGTTCATCCTGGCCTTGATCAGGATGGGCGCCAGGGACAAGGCAAGGACGGTTCTGGACTGGGTATTGCGGTTTCGGGATGACGGCGGCGTGTTCTATCGGGAGGTATACTGGCCGCAAGGGGAGATAAGACGGTCGGAACTGGAAGCAGAAGACCATGAAAGGAATACCTGGACATCCGCAGCCGCGATACTGGCCCTGGTGGCTGCACATGGAGTTAAAACACTATAGCTAGATAGCTGGTCATAAGATGAGTCTAGAGCCTGTCTTTGTCAGAGCTGCTGAGAGGATCCCACCACTGGAGGACGATCCTGATGATTTCGTGGGTTACGAGATCCTGGTTGATTTCTTAGAGCAGCGGCCGTTACGCAAGCTAGAAGGAGATATCATCGAGATCGGTGCCTTTATGGGCAGAGGTACTACCAGGCTGGCCAAGCTTGCTCAACGCTACGGTAAGATGGTCTACGTCATCGATGTCTTCGAACCCGTCCTGGACCAGACTTTGAGCAGAAGTGGCATCAAGGCATGCGACGTTTATGAAGCATTCCTGCGTGGCCGCTCGATGTTTGAAACCTACCGGGAGTCAACGCGAGGTTTTGACAACATCCTGACTATAAGGGAAGATTCCAGGAAGGTCCGCTTCGGCGAGGAGCAACGCTTCGTCTTTGGTTTCATCGATGGCTGTCACCAGCAGGCCTATGTAGAGAACGATTTTTATATCATCTGGCCCCATCTTGTTTCGGGGGGCGTTCTCGGTTTCCACGATTACAAGTTTGATGAATGGCCGGAAGTCACTGAAGCCGTTGACAAGCTAATACGTGCGCACAAGAATGAGATAAGCGAAGCGTATGAGATAGAGGGGAAGTACAATATCCTGTCTCTCCTGCTGAGCAAGAAGTAGACTTTTGCCCGGTCCTCTGAGGCTGGGTGTTTGCTCGTCAGAAGGGGCCATGACATTTGTGATTTGACTGGCGCAGCGTTATAATGAAAGCTAATGGAGAAGGG
>JAUWOB010000014.1 GCA_030612345.1 Dehalococcoidia bacterium
GGTTTCAAGTTTGTATGGGCAGATGACGCCATCTTCTACTATGGACCACCCAAGTCGATAGCAGATTTCAGTCATCAGTGGTGCAGGTATTTCTTCTATACCAAGAAATCGTGCCAATACTTCGGTGAAGAGCTGATACGCGGGGAAATGAGTGTTCCCGGTTTGTGGCGAACAATCACGTCTTGTCTTCTTCGTCATCCACTCTGCGGACTAATGTGGCTCATAGGCTTTGCCATAAGCAGAGTAGAATTTATGCTTGGAGTTGATTTCGATAAATATGAACGCGGTTTGTTCTGGACAAAATCCGGTTAGCTGGAAGATATCACGAAAAGAGCCAAGTAACAGAGGTTAAGCAACCAGTGGTAAAAGCAGGAAGTCTCTCATTATAGGTGGTACTAAAAATGGGGGCACCCCAATACCGTCCGGCACAGATTCGAAGAAGAGGCACGGGAAACGCATCCTCATAATCGTGGTTAGCTTTGAAACACGCAGAGCGAACAGAGTGCAAGGGAGCTATTCTCCGCTTCCTCCTACCATTAGCTCTGCTGCTGAGCGGGTAGAGGATTTTCTCTGTCCCTGCTATAATCCAGCCTGCAGGTAACTACAGCGAACTACATGTCTGAGGCACGGATGACGATCAATCTGTAGCGCCGTGCGGCATTCTGAGTCGCCACGCATTGCGGGATGCGGTTAGCCTGGGTTGCATCTTCATGTACCGTGCCACAAAAAGGGAGGAAACGATGGAACTTCTGAAAAGGCTCTCTGAGGCCCCGGGCATCCCCGGTAGAGAGGAGGCCATCCGAACCATTGTTCGGGAGGCGCTGGGTGCCCATGTGGGCGAGATTGCAGTTGACCGCCTGGGTAATGTCATCGCCCACAAAAAGGGTACCGGTCCCAAGGTGATTATAGCAGCACACATGGACGAGATTGGGTTTCTCGTATCCCATTTGGACGAGGAGACAGGGTTCTTGCACATCGAGCCCGTAGGCGGGTTTGACCCCCGCACGTTGATTGCCCAGCGACTGATGGTCCACACCAGAGATGGCGCAATTTACGGACTCATTGGCATCAAACCCGTCCATGTGCTCACCGAGGAAGAACGGAAAAAGACACCGGAGATGAAGGATCTGTTCGTTGATATCGGCCTTTCCGGCAAGGAAGCCAAAGAAAAGGTACACATCGGTGATCCGGTAACGCTTGTGCAGACATTCGCTGAGGTGGGAAACCTGATCACGGGCAAGGCGCTTGATGATCGATTGGGCGTGTACGTGGGAATCGAGGCGGTGAGAAGGCTGCGGAAGCACAAAGCAGACATCTACTTTGTGGCCACGGTGCAGGAGGAGGTGGGGCTGCGGGGAGCGCGGACATCCGCCTTCGCCATCGCCCCGGACATCGGAGTGGCGCTGGATACGACCATCGCCTGTGACATACCGGGTGTGCCCACCCATGAACAGGTGACCCGCCTTGGCAAGGGTGTAGCCATCAAGTTAAAGGATTCGGCCTCCATCTCTCATCCCGGACTGGTGCAGTTCCTGGTGAAGTTAGCCGAAGAGCGGAAGATCCAGTATCAGCTCGAGATACTGCCGCGGGGTGGCACAGATGCCGGTGCAATTCAGCCTGCCCGGGAGGGGGTAGCCGTGGTCACAATCTCCCTTCCCACCCGTTATGTTCACACGGTGGTGGAGACCGCCCACAAGGAGGACATCGACGCCGCCATCAACCTGCTTGCCGCCTTCCTCGAGACGTGCCATAAGGCCGACCTCCAGCTATAGGCTAGAGGGCCGCCCCCGAACTAGCATACTGCCGGACCCTATAGGGGCCGTCGCATGCTGGACGCCATTCGATTGGTCACCGTGCCGCGTAACCTCCGGCGCGGGACAAACGGAGAGGTACGAGCCAACCATGTCGGCTTCTGCCCTAGGTACTTGATACCTGCTTAGAGACGATGCGTATCACTCCAATGAAGCTTCTTCCCGAAAGAGACTCACTAGGGTACCGCCCTCAAAGCGAGATGTGTTCAGGAGGCCTGACCTCCACGAGCTTGATAGCCTCCGCCTCGCATCCCGCGGCACAGACCCCACACCCAAAGCACCCTTCCCGGTCCACCTGCGCCTTGAGCTTCTTCTCCCCGGAGACCTTCTTCATCTCTATTGCCTCAAACGGGCACCGCTCCACGCAAGTCTGACACCCGTTGCAGGCTGCCTGGTCCACATCCGCCCGAAATCTACTCTTAAGCACTCCTTCCGCCAAGCCGCCATACCGGATAAGAGGATAGTAAAAGACACAGCAGTCGCTGCAGCAATTGCAGATTACGCTACTGACTTCCGCACCGTTGTAGACGCTGTGTATAAGGCCGGCCTCTGCCGCTGCGTCCAGCACCTGCATTGCCTCTTCTCTGGTCAATTCCCTGCCGGTCCCTCTAGTCATGGCATATTCGGCTGCCCGGTCAAGCTGGAGACATACGTCGAGCGGCGAGTCACATCTCTTAGCCACTCTTCGGCAGGAGCAGCGGACGACGGCAAACTTGGTCGCCTTGTCAAGGATAGCCTCCAGGTCCTCGGTCGGAAGGAGTTTTGCTCCTTCGGCAATGGCTTTCCTGGCCGGGATTATCCTCCAGACAGGCACTTCCAAGGCCTGAAGTCCCTTTGCCCAATTGGGATACAATTCTGCCTGGCAGAAGTCCTCCCAGAGATCGAGGAGTTCACGCCCCCAGATGTAGTCCAGCCTCACATCGGAGGCCGTGGCATCATGGAGCTGTAATATATCCCTGGCAGGTTGGTAGCCCCTGGAGGTCATGAAAACGACCCCTTTCCCAAAGAGGCCGCCGAGCCTCTTCTCTATCTCTGCCTCCTCCTTGCTCAGCCTCTGGGCAAGGTCAGCTACAGGGCAAGGAAGAGAGGCTACTATCTCGGCCTCTTCCTCATCCATGAGCCTTTTGAGTATCCTCTTAAGCCTGTCCGATCCTGCATAACCGAGCTTCTCAGTCAAGATTGCGTAGGCGTCTTTCATCTGTATGCCTCCTTCCTTTCGGGTGCGATGAAGAACACCACCCCATTCCCATCCCTCTCCCAGCCCACCTTCCCCTCCTCCTCGAGATACTTGAGGTGAGCCATAGCTTCCGCAAATGCGAAGAGCTTCTGTATCGGAGGAAACCGATCCCAGGCCCCGCAATCTATGTCCCAGGTCATCTGCCCTGCAACCTGAAAGGCATTCTGCCTACCTCTCTCCAGAATAGAGATGACTTCCTCGAGCCTTGCGCGGTGGTGATCCTTCAACTCCCGGATTCTCTCCCTGTGATTCCTGAAGATTCTCCTGTGACCAGGCAGCACGAGTTCAACGTCCAGGTTATAGACTTTGTCCAGGCTCATCAGGTATTCATGCAATGGATTTCGCTCCTTGGAGGAGAGAGTGATATTCGGAGTGATATCAACAAGCATATGGTCACCGCATACAAGTATCTTCCTGGTGCGCTCGTAGAGACAAATGTGACCTTCAGTGTGTCCGGGCGTTTCAACACATTCAAACAGGTAATCCCCGATGCTCAGCGTATCGCTGTCCTTCACGATACATAAATTCAAGGAGGAACCCGTGCTATACCTGCGAGCGGGATGACTTCCGATAGCCGTCTCAAGCTCCTCTGGAGGAAAGCCCCGCTCAAGAGCAAAATCAATCTGCTCCTGCCAATGCTCGGGCGCAGCAGACCTGATGATCCGGGCGTCCGCCCGGCCGAAGTACACTCTCGCCCCCTCGCCAGCCAGTGTTGACACTAACCCTGAGTGGTCCGCATGCATGTGCGTGACGAAGAAGTCAGCTTGCCCCACCTCTATACCGCATTCCTTCAACCCGGAAGCCAGTGCCACCATACACTCCTCTCGATTCCAGCCAGTATCAATGACCAGAGACCGCTCTGCCCCCTTGACGACATAGGAGTTGGTGGCTTTCAGAGGACTTCCCGGGAGAGGAACCTTGATTCTATACAGACCTGGTAAGATTTCCTCGAACAACGCTTCTCAAAACCCTTATCACGGCATTGACCGCAAACGTAGTGAGATCTCAGTTACGCCGGTCCTGTGTTGAGGCAAACCTAGCACATTTTCCCGCAATTGTCCACCTAATCGCGACAGATCCCTCTCCAATGCCCACTCTCACTACGAGCCCTTGACAGCGGGTGCTGACGGTTGTAGCATTCTACGCTAGGTAATCTATCCGAAGACGACCGCAGTGATTCAAGATCCTACTTAGCTGGAGGGAAACGTATGGACGACGTAGAAGTGCTACTGAAGGAACTCACCGAAGCCAGTGGCATATCCGGGCATGAGACTGAGGTGCGCCGATTGGTTCAAAACCACCTGGGGCCACTGGGTGAAATCAGCCATGACAAACTCGGCAGTGTCATCTGCAGGAAATGCGGTGAAAAGTCGGAACCGAAGATAATGATAGCAGCTCACATGGACGAGATTGGCTTTGTGGTAAGCCATGTCACAAAGGAAGGCTTCCTCAGATTTGCTGCGTTGGGAGGGTGGTGGGATCAGGTTTTGCTGGCGCAGAGAGTGACGATCAAGACGACGCAAGGGGATGTTGTTGGCACAATTGGCGCCAAGCCACCACACCTTCTCTCGGATGAAGAACGCAGAAAACTTGTTGAGAAGAACGACATGTATATTGACATCGGCGCCACCTCACGAGAAGAGGTTGAAAAGGCAGGAGTGGGTGTTGCGGACCCCATCTTGCCCACGAGCGGATTCACAATTCTAGCCAACGGCAGGACGTATTTGGCCAAGGCCTTTGATGATAGGGCGGGCTGTGCCCTGGCCATCACCACAATGAAAAGAATGGTCAGCATCAGCCATCCGAATACGCTCTTTGCTGTGGCTACGGTTCAAGAGGAGGTTGGCCTGAGGGGAGCGACGACAAGTGTGAAGGTAGTAGACCCTGATGTGGCGATTGTCCTGGAAGGAACTGCGGCTAATGATATGCCCGGGGCAGGTAATGAAGGTCATCAAGTACTGAAACTCGGTGCAGGGCCCGTGGTAACGTTCTACCGCCAGGATATGATCCCCAATCACCAGTTGCGCAGCTTGCTGATAGATATCGCGAAGAGGGAGGGCATCCCGGTCCAGATCCGGGCAGATGGCAGAGTTCGCGGGGGAACCGACGGTGCTGCCATTCATCTCCACGGGAGCGGTGTCCCGACGGTAGTACTCAGCCTGCCGGTGCGTTACGTACATAGCCACGGTGCGATTATGCATCGAGACGATTTTGATGCTGCTGTTGAGTTGCTGATAGGGGCAATCCGCGAATTGGACCAGAAGGCCGTGACAGGCATGACTGCCTGGTAAAGCTGCCGATCGGACCGAGCAGCTTACCTACGCATGGGTGCCTGGCACCTACCCGTCGCAGAATCAACACTGTATTGGCGCACAGACCAGTCGTTCCGGCGGGGCAGGGTTTGACAAAAACCGCGGAAAGCTGTAGCATTCTGCTACCATTGATTTGTGCCCAGACCACTCAACTGACGCAAGGAAGCAGCCCTCAGGATGGCAAGTGAAAGGGTAAAGGCGGCAATATTCTGAGATGCTATCCCATAAGCAGCAAACTCCAGTTCATCTTAAGCCCAACGATTTTCCGGTTCATACGTGCAGTGCTGGCCGTCTTGCGGCACAGCCTGCCATAGGAACAAAAAACAAACTCACAAAGGAGGCAAGTAAGACGTGGACAAGACTAGCGCAACGATGATCGGTGAAATCTTCCCCTGGCACCCTGATGAGATTTCCGGTGCTAAGCCAGCGAGGTTGAAGAACTTCATCGACGGAAAATGGGTGGAGGCAAAGAAGTATAAGGAGGTTCTGGACCCCGTGTCGGGTGAGCCGTTCATCCAGATGCCAGACACCAGTGAAAAGGAGCTGGCACCCTTCATTGCATCGCTGGCAAGATGCCCCAAGTATGGCCTGCATAACCCGTTAAGAAACCCCGAAAGATACCTGTTATACGGAAGAGTGAGCGGAAAACTGGGCGATTTCCTCAGAAGCAGCGACGGCGAAAAGTACTTCACCAGGCTGATCCAGAGAGTGATGCCCAAAGATACAGAGCAATGCCGTGGCGAAGTCACTGTCACCGCCACGTTCCTGGAGAACTTCTCTGGAGACCAGGTCAGGTTCCTGGCCAAGGGACAGACCACTCCCGGCGACCACCTGGGACAGGAGGCGGTAGACTACCGCTGGCCCCACGGACCGGTGGCTGTGATCACGCCTTTCAATTTCCCCGTGGAGATAATGGGGCTACAGGTGATGGGCGCCTTGTTCATGGGCAACAAGCCAGTTCTAAAGCAGGCCTCAATCACTTCCATTGTGGCCGAAGCTTTTGTCAGGCTGCTTCTTCACTGTGGCATGCCCGAGCAGGACCTGCTTTTGATTCACTGCGGCGGGCAGGTGATGGAGAAACTGGCAACCAACCCTGTTGTCCAGTTCACCCAGTTCACCGGCAGTACCTCTGTTGCGGAGCGACTCCTGGAATTGACCGGTGGCAAGTGCCGAATCGAGGATGCCGGCTTTGATTGGAAGATAGTCGGGCCCAATGTCATTCTCTCCATGGTCGATGCTGTAGCAGCACAGTGTGATAGGGATGCCTATGCGGCGAGCGGCCAGAAATGTTCAGCCCAAAGCCTGCTGGCCGTCCACGAGAACTGGGTAAAGGCAGGACTGCTGGAGAAAGTAGCCGGGCTCGCCAGCAAGCGTAATCTGAAAGACCTTACTATCGGCCCGGTGCTGACCTGGAACAACGAGATGATTGAGGCGCACATAAAAAGGCTGCTCAGCATCCCTGGCGCGAAAATACAGTTCGGGGGCAAGCGCTTGACCGGGCATTCAATACCCTCGTGTTATGGTAGCTTCGAACCTACTGCTGTTTACGTACCGCTGGAGCAGATCTTGCCCAATCTCGATGCTGTGGCAACAGAGCTCTTCGGGCCCTTCCAGGTCATAACGACCTGGAAATCCAAGGATGACCTGAAGCTGTTTCCGCAGATATTCAATAACATGACCCACCACCTGACTGCCGGAATAGTTGACAATGACCCGGACTTCATCAACTACATGCTGGGTCAGACCATCAACGGCACCACTTATGCCGGCATAAGAGCGAGAACTACAGGGGCCCCTCAGTGGCACTTCTTTGGTCCGTGTGGCCATCCCGCCGGTGCCGGCATCGGAACAATAGAGGCCATCAGGAATGTCTGGTCACAGAACAGGACAATCATAAAGGATACTAATGCCCTCTCCTACACCGAGTGATATGGGATAAAGGCAGGGAAGCCGAAGGAGCGTCGCCTTAGCCTGAAATGGAGGACTATTCGGCAGACTGCTCGGACGGTAGGACGTGAAGAAGATTGAGATCTATCAGGCCTGGTGCAAGAAATGCGGCATCTGCATTGCGTTTTGTCCACAACAGGTTCTGGAAGCAGGATCGCTGTCCTATCCGATTGCAGCACATCCTGAAAAGTGCACAGGGTGCAACCTGTGCGAACTCAGGTGTCCCGATTGCGCCATTACCGTATATGAAGATGAGGAAGAGCTAGATGGAAACCCTTCTGCTTGAAGGAAATGAAGCCTGTGTCAGGGGCGCTCTGGCTGCCGGTTGCCGCTTCTACGCAGGCTACCCCATAACTCCTTCCACGGAGATCATGGAGATGATGGCCCGAGAATTGCCCAAAGTGGGGGGGATGTTCATACAGATGGAAGACGAGAGCGCTTCCCTGGGCGCTGTCATGGGTGCCTCGCTTGCCGGCCTCAAGGCCATGCCGGCCACGAGTGGCCCCGGATTCTCCGTGATGCAGGAACACATAGGCTTTGCCTCCATGGCCGAGGTTCCCTGCGTGATTGCACACGTTATGAGGGGCGGCCCCAGTACCGGTCTTCCCACCCAGCCGTCCCAGGCCGATGTCATGCAGGCTGCCTGGGGAACTCATGGTGACCATCCCATCATTGTCCTCGCCGCTTCGTCAGCGTACGAAACCTACGAGCTTACCATCAAAGCCTTTAATCTCGCAGAGAGATATCGCACGCCGGTGATACTGCTGTCAGACGCGGTAGTAGCCCACACGCGAGAGGCAGTGACACTGGTCCAGGCAGATATGGAAATTGAAGAGCGGCCACAGCCGACTGTCTCTCCGGAGGAGTTTCTAGCCTACGGTGACCCGGGCAACGGGGTGCCTCCCATGCCTCCATTCGGAGAGGGATATCGTTATCATGTCACAGGTCTCTGTCACGATGTGCGTGGCTTTCCCACCACTCGCAGTGACGAAGTAGATTTCCTGTTACGGCGGCTCCTCTCAAAGATCTCGCGGGACTCCGATCGGCTCCAGTGGTTCGATTGCTGGCACGAGAATTCCGAGACCATGGTGATAGCTTATGGCTGCGTTGCCCGCGCCGCGCTCAGGGCGGTCAGAGAAGCCAGAGACAAGGGACTTGATGTCGGACTAATGAAGCTGAAGGTCCTGTGGCCTTTCATGTCTACGACGGTAAGCAATGTGCTTGAAAACTGTCGTAGAGTACTTGTGCCAGAGATGAACTTCGGACAGGTTTCACGTGAGGTGGAGAGGGTCAATCAGGGCAGATGCGAAATCTTCACTCTCAATAAAGTGGATGGAACAGCGATAACTCCTCCTGAGATAGTTCGAAAGCTTGAGGAAATGCACCCATGAAACACAAAGAACACCTGATTCGCAAGTATCTGCGTCCCAGCAAGAAGATGCCCACTATCTGGTGTGCCGGTTGCGGGATCGGCATCTTCATGCACGCCCTGGTTAGAGCCATCGATAGGGCTGGATACGGCAAGGACGATGTGGTTATGGTCTCAGGCAGCGGGTGTTCAAGCCGCATTCCTATCTACCTGGACTTCAATACACTGCACACCACTCATGGCAGGGCGCTCACATTCGCTACCGGAATAAAGCTGGCCAAACCTCGCCTCAAGGTAATCACCATAATGGGCGATGGCGATGCTATCGCTATTGGGGGGAACCACCTCATCCATGCCGCCAAGCGGAATATCGAGATTGCAGCCTTTGTCATAAACAACCAGGTTTACGGCATGACGGGAGGACAGTGCTCCCCCACCACTGCGCATGGGACGAGGACTACCTCTTCGCCCTATGGAAACCTCGAGTCCGCTTTTGACATTTCCCGAGTGGTTGAGGCTGCAGGAGCGGCCATGGTTGGCAGAGCAACCGTCTACCACACCCCCTTGCTTGACCGCTTGATAGATATGGCTCTGCACAAGAAGGGATTTGCCCTGGTTGAAGTGATTGCCCAGTGCGTCACGTATTCGGGACGCTGGCTGGGGCTGACTTCTCCGGCCGATATGATGCAGTGGCAGAGGGATAACTGCGTCAGAGTCGAAAGGGCGCAGGGACTAAGTGAGGAGGAGTTGGCCGGCAAGATAGTCATTGGTGTCCTGACGAATCGAGAGCGGCCAACCTACAATGATGAGTACAGAAAGCTATTCGCAGAAGTATCCAAGATATGAGATAAGGATTGCCGGTTCGGGGGGGCAGGGCATTGTCCTGGCCGGCATAATCCTGGCCGAGGCCGCCCTTTTGGACCGTAAATATGTCGCCCAGACTGCGAACTATGGCCCTGAGGCCAGGGGAGGCAACTCAGTCTCTGAGGTAGTGATAAGCGATACGGAGATCGACTATCCCTCCGCGCTGGAGCTGGACCTCCTGGTTGCCCTCTCTCAGGAGGCCTGCGACCGGAACCTCTCAGGCATGAAAGAAGGGGGCTCGGTCATTGTGGATTCAAACCTGGTCACCAGTGTCCCCTGGCAAACGGCGGCATGTCTGCCCTTCGGGGAAATTGCCCACAAAGCGGGTGACAGAAGAGCCATTAACATGGCGGCTCTTGGTGCCGTAGCCTCGTTCTGTCCGGTCATCTCTGCCGAATCTATCATCGCAGTTATGGCCAAGAGACTCCCTGCGACCAAGGTGGAGATAAATCGCCAGGCCTTTGACGAGGCGCGACAAGCAGCCGACAATCTGAGAACACAGCCCCAGGTGTGCCAAAACCAGAGCGAAGCCTGACGCTTAGATAGGCAGCCAGACAGCTGCCATTCAGAGTCCCCTGAAGCCTTCGTAACAGCGTGGTTTCCTGACGGCCTCACATTATGTCAAATTAACCTGTACGGCCCGTTTCGGGCGCCGTTCCGAATCTTCCTCGGGGTCATTCAGCTACCACCGCCACCTGCGGCGTGTTACAGGGTGACAGTGCGGCTATACCGGGAGCGACATATAAGGCGAGAGTCCAGAACCGACCCCGGCTCTCACTCAGTTTCTCTTCACTCTACGGGACAGTTGCATCACGTCCGACAGCAGTATTACCCTGGTGAGCCTCTCCCCAACCACAAGTCCTGACTCCACTCTAAGACAGCCACAATCGGATCAACCAAGCCCACCCTCACCGCTGTTCTTAGAACCTCGTGCTGGGAGATAAAGTTGGCTATGGGGGGACTGGTTTTATAATAGAGGGATGCAAACTCGGCGCCCAAGCTGTTAGGCAGCAGGACCACGTCTCTAAACTCTCTCAGGATGTCTATTTCCTTTGCTGTATCAGTACCATAGGCTGCGGTAGCGATAAAACAAAGTGGCTGCGGAGGTGGTGGTGAACTTTTATAACCAACAACATCATATCCCGTTCCTTGCAGCATGTCCAGAGATGGCGTGGTATCCTCTGTTATTATTGCCCAGACATAATCGCTGTCGGTATTGACTCCGCTGTTTGAACACTCGTTCCACACTTCGCCGTCCAACCAGGAGAGCCGCAGCGATTTTTCGTCGATGCCTGCATCATTTAATTCATCATCGGTATAGTAGAGCCTTATCTCGATCTCGGTAACCTGGTCAGTATCGGGAACGTAGACATCGCGGTATTTACCCAGTGAGCTGAAGCCGGTTGGAGGGGACCCGCCGGGATTAGCGTCATACCGAGCCACGGTTACTGTAGCTGTGCCATCTACTACAACCTCGGTGGCGGCCTCGTCCCTAACATTAACGGTGCCGTAATCGGTTACCGTCTCTGTCTTTACGATTACTAGAGCAGCCCCCAGCCAGGGCTCGAAATCCACATTGCCGATGACAGCGTTGCCCCTGCCGAGAAGGTTAGTTTGGTGCCATGGCCCGCTCTTATGCCCCCACCAATTTACAGTGGCGGCCACGGTCTTGGCTCCCTCGTTGAAGACACCACACGCAGATTTGCGGATGATGGTGTTGAAGTGAGCTTGCTAGGGAGAGCGACCGCATACATATATGCCTGTATCATCG
>JAUWOB010000069.1 GCA_030612345.1 Dehalococcoidia bacterium
TGAAAGCATCTAAGCGCGAAGCCCACCCCAAGATGAGATCTCCCACTGGGTTAACCAGGTAAGGCCGCAGTAGACTACTTGCTTGATAGGCGGCATGTGTAAGCGGAGTAATCCGTTTAGCTAAGCCGTACTAATGGCCGAGGCCTTGACTCATGCCAGGCTGAGCACAAAAGCCCATCAATTCGACGCGGGGTAGAGCAGTGGTAGCGCGTCGGGCTCATACCCCGGAGGTCGTTGGTTCAAATCCAACCCCCGCCACCAATGAGTATGACGAGGCAGGATAGCTTCCGGGGTTATCCTGCCTTCCTTTTATGTGAGGTGAGGTGTGACGGCAAGATGAAGCATACGTCCGCTCGCCGCTCTCTCCCGATTGTTAAGGAGTTTCCGCTGTGATACCATGTGAGCATGGCACGCTCAGACTCTACAACCAACTCAGAATCGGTAGTCGTCGCCCGTCATCAGGCACTGATCTGCCAAGGGATTGCCGGGATTCTGGAAGAAGCTGGCTTCCGCGCTGTGGGGCAGAAGATGTGCTGGGTTTCCTGCGCATGTTAGACTCATGGTGTATGATGCGTCTCTGTGTTGCATGCCGGCAAGTGAGTTTGTCAAATCACCGATTCGAAGGAGGCAGAGATGATTGAAGTGAGTGAGCCGGCAGCTAATGCATTAGCACAGAGCCTGCAAATGAGCGGTGTGGAGTCACAGAGGGGGTTTCGGCTAACAAAGCAAGAGGACAGGTTCGCGTTGGAGATTGACAGCCCCGCCCGGGAGGATCGGGTGGTTAAGCACGAAGGAACCATTGTGCTGATGGTTGACCAGGGCACGGAGGAAGAAGTTGGTGATGTACTCATCGACGTGGAGGATAGGCCGGATGGGCCACAGTTAATGATGCGGAGTAAGCCCTCTCAACACTAGCCAACGTGCGTGACAAGGACCGCAGTCGCAGTCTGAGCGGCATGTTGCTAGTCAATACAAGGGATCGGGTCTCAAAGACCCTGCGCATGCCGAAAACCTTGCTAGCTGTCAAAGGAGTGACGATATTCTCCTCAGGAGAGGACGGCAATGGAGATAAAACCCGGGGTTCAGGTAGTAGATAAGAACGGCAAGATAGTCGGCTCTGTCAACCACCTAGCACGCGATGGTTGGAGCGGCGAGATCAAGAAGTTCATCGTCAATAGAAAGGCACCTGACAACAACCTTTTCTTTGCACCTGACGATGTACTTGAAGCAACGGATACAACTATAAAGCTGAAAATCGCATCTGCTGAAAAATGAACCAGAGAAGGCAAGATAACTCGCAGGATTGTTCTGTGCTTTCTGTTCCGCCCGACACAGCCACTGTTAAAATCCTTTGAGCTATGCTATTATCGTTCATGCCGTATTAAAAGGAGCGTAAGATGAAAATACTCTTAGTTTATCCCAAGTATCCAGATACCTTCTGGAGTTTTAAGCATGCCTTGAAATTCATCTCTAAGAAGGCAACTTTCCCTCCTCTAGGTTTGTTAACTGTGGCCGCAATGCTTCCCGAGGAATGGGAGAAAAACCTTGTGGACATGAACATAACAGCCCTGACAGATAAAGACGTCAAGTGGGCTGATTATGTGTTTATCAGCGCTATGGTGGCGCAGCAAGATTCGGCGAGGGAGGTCATCGACAGGTGCAAGAAGTTCGGGACTAAGATTGTTGCCGGTGGTCCCTTCTTCAGCCCCGGGTATGAGGATTTCGGATTTGATGAAATCGACCATCTTATATTTAACGAGGCTGAAGATATACTGCCGCTCTTCTTACAGGACTTGGAGAAAGGCTGTGCCAAACATATCTACGCGCCTGAAGACTGGCCAGACATAAAGAAGACTCCTGTGCCCTTGTGGTCACTTATCAGCAAGAAGAAATACCAGTCGATGGTTGTTCAGTATTCTCGAGGCTGCCCTTTCAACTGTGAGTTTTGCGATATCGTTATACTGTATGGGCATAGACCACGAACCAAGGACAAAGGTCAGATAATAGCTGAACTGGACGCATTGTATGATTCAGGGTGGCGAGGTGGTGTATTCTTTGTTGATGACAATTTCATTGGCAACAAACGCAAACTGAAGTCGGAAATCCTGCCGGCGCTAATTGAGTGGATGCAGGAGAGGAAGCACCCCTTTTCATTCTTTACGGAAGCATCTATAAACCTCGCCGATGATGAAGAGCTAATGCACCTGATGAGTGAGGCGGGATTTGACATGGTATTCGTGGGCATTGAAAGCCCCAATGAAGAAAGCCTGGTGGAATGCAACAAGCTGCCGAATAAGAATCGCGATTTGCTGGCGGCAGTCAAGAAGATACAGAACTATGGCTTGCAGGTGCAGGGAGGGTTTATTGTCGGGTTTGATAGCGATCCGCCTTCCATCTTCAAAAGCCAGATCGACTTCATACAAAAGAGTGGAATCGTTACCGCTATGGTTGGTGTACTGATGGCTCCTCCGGGGACAAGACTATACCAACGCCTGAAGAGCGAAAACCGTCTATTGCCAAAGGGCTCGGGTGACAACACAGATGGATCAACCAATTTCATTCCCAACATGGGCCACGACTTGCTTGCCAGAGGCTATAGGCAGATTCTGGACGGAATCTATGGCCCCAAGCAATACTATGAGCGTATCAGAACCTTTCTAAGGGAGTACAGACCTAGCAACAGAGGGAAATTTGGGGTTTCCCTTATCCAGCTCATAGCATTAATAAGGTCGGCATGGGTTCTGGGGGTCGAGGAGAAAGGGAGAATACATTATTGGAAGCTGTTTGCCTGGACCTTGCTGAGAAAACCGAGATCCTTCGCTTTATCCATGACGCTTGCTGTTCAGGGATTCCATTTCCGCGAGGTCGCCAAGAAAGTACGAACCTCCCTAACGAGTGACATACGTGGGTCGGAGCACGCAGGAGAGCCGGCGGGCAAACAGAATTAGCCCTGCTTTTGGGGCCTTATCAGATGTTCTCTCCCGGAGACGCACCCTGATAGACCTGGCCCATTTCCCCGTAGCGGCCAGATTTCCTCTCGCTCGGCGGGAGAGGATTGACAAGAGGTTGATAGACTGTCTTCTGAAGTCTAAGACTTTCTCCGTTGCAGTTTCGCGAACCTTGTTAGTGTAGGTACCACTGCGATCCATCAATGAACAGGTAATGAAAGTGGTAGCAATTGTCGGCATGGCGGGGTCGGGCAAGTCAGAAGTAGCCAGGGTGTTTGAGGGCCACGGCTTCAAGAAGGTACGGTTTGGGGATATTACAGACGAAGAACTCAAGCGCCGGGGACTCGAGGCGAATGAGGACAATGAGCGCTGTATCAGACAGCAACTGAGAGAAGAACACGGGATGGCTGCCTACGCCAAGTTAAACTTGCCCGAGATCGATAGCTCACTGAAATCAGCAAATGCTGTAATAGATGGGCTTTACTCCTGGGAGGAGTATGTTCTACTGAAGGAATACTATGGCGAGAGGTTCGCCACGGTTGTCGTTTGGGCCTCACCTGCTACGAGGTGCGCCAGGCTTGCCCGTAGAGCAATAAGGCCCTTGACGCCGGAGGAAGCAGCCAGTCGAGACAAGTCCGAAATAGAGAATAGCAGCAAGGGCGGGCCAATAGCCATGGCCGACTTCACCATAGTAAATGAGGCATCCCTGGAGAAGCTGGAGGAGGAGACGAAACGAGTCCTGTTTGCTTTGAGATGAGAAAGGAAACCAGGCCGGGCATTGATGAGTACTTCCTCAAGATAGCTTCCGTGGTAGCGGAGCGTTCCACCTGCCGGCGCCACCATGTAGGCGCTGTGGCGGTGAGGGACAAGCATATGTTAGCCACCGGCTACAATGGGGCTGCCGCTGGACTTAAGGATTGTCTTGAACTCGGCTGCCTCAGGGATGAGTTGAGCATAGAATCCGGAACCAGGCACGAAATATGCCGGGGCATTCATGCCGAGCAGAATGCAATCATACAGGCATCACTACACGGGGTGAGCCTTGAGGGGGCTACTATCTATGTGACACATTCGCCATGTGTGCTCTGCGCCAAGATGCTGGTTAATGCCAGAATAAGCCGATTCGTGAGCTTTGGTAGCTACGCCGATGACTCCTTCGTTGACCTGTTTCACGAAGCCCGAATAGAGTTTGAACTCCACAAAAGACCGCCCACCGATATAACACACCTGCCCTGAAACTAGGGCTTTTTCTTTTCGTTGCCGGCAACACTGCCTTTCACCGCCAGAAACGGATTAAGGCCTGTCCTCAATCGAAGCCCTGAGTGTAGCGAAGGGTCGGCGAACGGTGTCGCTGACTGATGAACCCCACTCTTATGAGTGCAGGGTCAACCGAAGCCCAGAGCGCGGGGAGGCAAGTCCATTCCAGTTTAAGAATGAGTCCGAAACGTGTCTTTCAGGCTCACCTTGTGCTGGAAAAGCGTGTGATTTGACAACGAAACTACTTCCGTGTACCATATAGCTATTAGTTTCAAGTTTAGGTTATTGCAGGGTTTTTCAAGTTACCTCACATTACTTGGCCATTGGGTGACCGAACTCTAACTAAAATTGAGAGGAAAGGAGGTCATCCAATGAGTTTTTTGGACAAGTCTCTTCAGTGTTCCGATTGCGCATCTACTTTCACTTTCAGCGCTGAGGAACAGGAGTTTTTCCGATCGAAAGGCTATACCAATGAACCGAAGCGATGTCCCTCGTGCCGTCAGGCCAGGAAATCAGAGCGCCCCGGTAATGGCAGCTACGCACCCAGACGCGAGATGTTCCCCGCGATATGCGCCCAGTGTGGTAGGAACACAGAGGTACCTTTTGAGCCTTCCGATGGCAGGCCCGTCTATTGTGGCGATTGCTATCGTACACTAAGAGTGAGTCGATAATCGTGGTTCGACTGTGGACATGCACGGGCCGGGGATAGCCGGGCCCTCTATGTCCACCGAATGTGGTGCTGCGGCATCTCGATGGGAATCTCTCTACCTCAAGCCGAATCTTAGAATATCCTGTTTTGTTGCTTTCAAAGGATGGCGCGAATGAGTGGAATTCGGCGCGGGGCAAAGTCCCACCGTCATCTTCCATGCCGGGGAGAGATGGCACAGCGGAAAGCTCAAAGAAGCGACAGACGACGGCACCATTGCGAGCAAGACCAGAAAGCAAACAATAAGCTAGTGATTATGGTGATACCCGACAGGCATACCTGATACGCCGGTCAGAATGGCGGCGAAAAATCACGAGATCAAACGAAAGGAGCACAAGTATGAAGATTTATGTGGGTAACCTACCCGATGGGGTAACCGAGGAGGAACTACGTCAGGAATTCGGGGCTTTTGGAGGAGTGACATCTGTAAGCATTGTAACGGATAAATACAGCGGCCAATCCAGGGGATTTGGGTTTGTTGAAATGGCAGTAGTATCTGAAGGCCAGGCTGCAATTGCTGGCCTAAACGGGAAGGCACTGAGGGATCAGACGCTTACTGTTAACGCGGCCCGCCCTCCCTCTCAAAGCAGGGGCCACGGGACTTACGGTGACAAAAGAGGCAGCCGGTCTAGCGGTGGAAGACAGCGAAGATACTAGGCAAACTGCCTGCTTGAGCCGCTAGCATCAAGGGCAGATAACTGAAGAACCGGGTTGACACTGTTGTCCAGGCCTTGCCCCTTTCAGATGAAGCCGGGGCGACAATTCCCAAGAAGGGCAATAGTGATTTGTCGAGCAAT
>JAUWOB010000146.1 GCA_030612345.1 Dehalococcoidia bacterium
CGAAAATGTCCCGGGCGTCTTTGTGCCCCGAAACTTAATTGATGAACTAGCTGGTGCCCCTAAAGGCGAGGCATTAAACAAGGGTATAGAAATCGCTGCTCGGATGATTGCCACCCTGGAAAAAGAATCCATATGCCATGGAGTTCATGTTATGGCTATAGGCCGGGAGGAGATGGTTCCGGATATCCTGAAAGAGGCAGGACTTGCTACCTAGTAATGCATCAAGAATTCGCCTCACGCTCTTACACCCCGCAAAGTCTGTTGGCTTTGTCAGGCCGAGTTCCCAACCAAATCGAAGATTTGGTTGGGTGATAGTATATTGTGCTATTACACCTGCTCAATCCCTTTCTGTTACTCGTGGATCGTTCCACCACTAACGGCGCTGAATCAGAAGGAGGTGCTGTGGTTATCGCAGTGAATCTTTCTCAGGTTACCTTCAGAAACACCAAGCACAACTACTTCTCCACCTGGGTGTATAATGCGCTGCTCATCCCCCTGGCAGCAATAGGGCTGTTACATCCAATGGTTGGCGTGGCAGCAATGGCCAGTAGCTCTGTCAATGTGGTCACCGATTGCTTACGCCTGAGGAAGGCTACGAGCAAACCGAGTTGGCGACAACGGCAAGCATAGGCTGAGCAGGTAGGCTTTCTGGAAGTGAAGGCAGGGCTTTTCAAAAATCAGCTCAAGAGCTCGTCATCCCAGATACCCTATCAACTCGCGGCTGTGACTGGGATGGCGTAGCTTAGCCAGTGCCTCTTTCTCAATCTGGCGTATCCGCTCTTTGGTGAGACCCAACTCTGTGCCCACCTCCGCCAGAGTGCGACTGTACTCATCACCCAGCCCGAACCTCATCTGAATCACCCGCCGCTCACGGGGCGTCAGCGAGTCGATTGTTCTGTTCAGTTCTTCGCTGAGCAGGCTTGTAGCGGCCTGTTCTTCAGGCTGCAGAATCCCTTCATCTGCAATGAAATCGCCAAGCTGGCTTCCCTCTTCTCCCAGAGGCGTCTCAAAGGAAACGTGTCCGCCGGAACTCAAGTTAAGCAGCGCCTCTGTCTTCTCGGATGGCAGTCCCATTTCAGAACAAAGTTCGGCCTCAGTCGGCTGACGGCCAAGCTTCTGAGCTAAGCTATTCCTCAGCCGGGCCAGCTTTGTCAGGTCATCAATCAGATACCCCGGCAGATGAATGACGCGTGACTGCTCGTTAACTGCCCTGTTGATTGCCTGCCAGATCCAGGGAATAGCGTAGGTACTGAACTTGTAGCCCCGACGATGGTCGAATTTCTGGACTGCCTGCATTAACCCGATATTACCTTCCTGGATGATGTCATGCAGGGGTACGCCCCGATTAGCGTGGCCCTTGGCAACGCTTACCACCAGGCGCAGATTGGCTTGAATCATCTGGTTGGTTGCCTTGCGTGCCCTTTCTCCTATCTGCTCAAAGTGCCTGGCGATCTCTGACCGGCGCACTTCCAGCTTGTCGCGAAACTCCGGCCATTGCAGCACCTCCCGGAATTCGGCCAGCCCACTTCTCTGGCCCGCCTCTTCCATGACATGCCATGGTATCAGCCGGCTGTCCAGCGAGAACTGAACCAGCGCATTCTCGATTTCCGCCTGGTCTTCGCCGCTGATTTCAGCTATCGCACTGGATAGGCGCTCATCGATATGGCCATCGATGGCACGGCGCAGATCCGGGTGTGTCACTTTCTCTGTTACACTGCCCTCAGGGGAGAGTCCGAGATACTGACAGAGAGCTTCAAAAAGCGACCACGCCCGACTGAAGCGCTCCGCCAGTGCCAGCAGCAGGTCGATCGCCGCAGGCGCCAGGCCATGCTCGCCGATCAACTCCTCCTCAAGTCGGACGAGATACTTCCCATCCTCTACCTGGCTGCCCAGCGCTTTTTCCTCCCCGGCATTGAGAAGCGGAGTTCGACCTACTTCGGCGAAGTACAAGCTCAAGACATCATCGCCGGATTCAAACTCCCGCTTTTGAGCACTAGCCCCGGACTGAGACAGCTCCTCTCCCGGATCAACCTCCCTATCGGCGGACTGCGAATCATCATCCCTGTAGGAGATCCGTTCCCTATCCTTGACGTTTTCTAGAACTGCTATCATCTTCAGCCTCCTTTACAAGCTTAGTTGCAGTTACTGCATCTTCGCTGCAAGGTTATTATATGTATCAAGGCAATCGCTGTATGCGACTTTTGTCTCATAGAGACGCGGTCGCCGGAGCGAGAACCATGTGGTACCGGCAGAGCCGGGGGCTAGGGGGTGAGGAACAGCGCGCCAGAGGTCTCAGCCAGTCTCTAGCACTCCAGGACAACTATCTCAAAAGGACAGGTGATGGCCCCGGTGGGACAAACGACTTCGCAGTCGGCACACCAGTCACACTCAGTGGTTGCGATAATGGCAACAGTGCCTGCAACTAGGGCCAGACCGTCTAAGTGGCACACGGTCACACATAGCCCGCACCCATCGCACTTGCCCGGGTCTATGACAGGGCTCTCAAACACGGCTCATAATCTCCATTCCGATTATTGTAAGAATGACGCTTGTCATCTGTCAGTGACTTTTGTCTCAAGAAGGCACCT
>JAUWOB010000099.1 GCA_030612345.1 Dehalococcoidia bacterium
CAGCACAATCTCGCTGAAGCGTGCAGGCGGACTGCTGTTAAGGAGGACACTCTAAGCTGGCCCCGTTTAATGGGACCCGGTGTCATCTTCTCTATAGGCTCGTCTGCGAGTCCCTCTGTTGGAACAAAAGGCCAGGTGGGCGCTGGTTTTGTCCTTCCTGACCACGGGGAATCCACCATTTTGTTTCTGGTTGCCAGCTTACAGTGTTAAAATGGTCATCAACCAACACTATGAATGAGCAGTTTACTCAGTGTACGAAGGAGGCCAAGTGCAATGAAGGATAGCAAGAGGATATCTCCGAGTCAGGTAGGCAGGAAATTGAGAACTCAATTCCTCACTGGGGTTCTCGTTATTGTGCCGATTGGTGTCGCCGTGTTGATACTGCGCTGGCTTTTTCTGACCATCGACAACATTCTACAGCCTGTAGCCAAGTCGTTATTAGGTTACACGGTTCCCGGCCTGGGCTTTGGCATAACAGTAGTGTTAATCTATGTGACTGGAGTTGTAGCAACCAGTGTTATTGGCAAGAGACTGATCCGTTATGGAGAGTCTTTGCTGGCAAGAGTGCCAGTGTTTCGATATCTCTACACAGGCATCAAGCAAATCATGGAAAGCTTCGCTTCTCCTCGTGAAGCTGGATTCCTACAGGTGGTACTCGTAGAATTCCCCAAAAAGGGTATGCGAGTTATAGGCTTTGTAACGAGTGAATCATGCGTCGAGTCTGGTGAAAAACTGATCACCGTGTTCATACCGACCTCCCCCAATCCGACATCGGGCTATCTCGAGATAGTACGGGAGAATGACATTATCCGCACCGATATATCGATTGATGACGCCCTAAAAATGGTCTTGTCTGCCGGCAAGGTGTCACTACAGGAGGTCACTGATAGACTGGGTGCGGAGATGCCGTGACAGGCCTAATACGCAACAAGTCGCAAAATCCCGCCGATAATCAGCAATACGATACCAATGATAAGCGAAATCCTGCCTCCCACTTGCCAGGCGTGCAGCCAGGGACGCTCTGGTTCATGCGTCAGAGATTCCTTAATATCCCTTTGGGTTAGCAGGATGGAATTGTAGTAGCTCTTCTTCTCTCTTCTGTTCCAGAGAACAAAGATAATGCCCAAAAGGAGGAAGAACCCTCCCAACACTAAGATAGCGTCGTAACTAGCCAGAGGCATGTTACTCAACCTCAGCTTAGGAATGCGACAGTATCGAGGTGACCCTACTTAATCTCGACGGTCGCTCCGGCCGCCTCCAGTCTCTGCTTCACAGTCTCAGCCTCTTCCTTGGGGACGCCTTCTTTCACCACCTGCGGAGCAGCTTCTACCAGGTCCTTAGCCTGTTTCAATCCCAAAGTGGTTACCTCACGCACTGCCTTGATAACCTCGATCTTCTTCTCTCCGAAGCTCTTCAGGGTGACGGTGAATTCGGTCTTCTCCTCTTCCTGAGGTGCTTCTGCCTGCTCGCCAGGAGCAGCTGCCATGGCTGCTGTCGCAGCTATTGCTACAGGAGCAGCACTGACACCGAATTCCTTCTCCAGGGTCTTTACCAGATCGGCTAGATCCAGCACTGTCATGTTCTTAATGGCAGCAACGATCTCCTCCCTGGTCGTCAAACCCTTACCCTCTTTCTTTGCAGCGGAGGCTTCCTTTGCCGCCCCTTCTTTGGATTTCTTCTGTGCCCTTGAGGGCTTTTTCGCCTCCCCTTCCTTAGCCTCTTTCTCTACTTCTTCTGGTGACATGATTACCTCCTTCGTCATTTGCTAACAGCCTGAGCTCTATTTCGTAATACATTTAGAAGCCCCTGCAAGGGAGAAGTCAAAACATTATGTAAAGTTGCTACGGGGGCCTGCAATTGTCCGATTAGCCTGGAGATGAGAACTTCTCTCGGTGGCAAGCTGGCGAGCCTTAGCACTTCCTCCGGAGGCAGAACTCGACCTCCTAACAGACCTCCTTTGATCTGCAAAGGCAATGTCGTGGACTTTATGTACTGAGTAAGAGCCTTAGCAGCATTGACCGCATCGTCGTAACCGAAGGCCAGAGCGACAGGGCCTTCTACTATGTCCCTTAGTTGTGGCTTGCCTACCTGATCGGCGGCACGATAGACCAGGGTATTCTTGATCACATGATAGCCGACACCCGCTTTGGCCAGCGCATTACGCAATCCAGCCATCTGCTTGGCAACAAGGCCCTGATAGTTAGTGGCAATGATAATGGTGCTTCGCGACAGGTCGTCAGCTAGATTGCTTACTATTTGTGCCTTCTTCTCTTTCAGCATGTTCGCCCTTTCTTGCCCTCTCCTTCATCTTCTCCTGTCATGGGAGAGGCAGTCGATAACAAAATTCCCTGTGGCAGTGAACACAGGGTTGACTTGAGCCTCGGCAGGCAAGCTGTTTAAACCCTGAGGGTACCCGCTGTCACTGGCGCGCTCTTATTATAACACAGGGAATCGACTGGTCAAAAACAAGGTCAGGCCCGGAGATAAGGTAGGACCATATCTACTGGCTGCTCGACGAACTCAGCGGCTAAGCTCATTTGCCTGCAGAGGTGTAGTCGGCGATAAATCTTGCCTACACATGTTTCATCATCTTGAGCCCTTCCCGTCCGGTGGTGTCGAATGGGGGAAGGAATCGAGCGCCACTCAGGATGATCGCCGCGCGGCAATCTAATACTGCTTCAGGCAACTGCCCAGGCGAATTCTTTCGGGCGTCCTCGTAACACCGAGCAATCGCATGCCACGATCAACCAACGATTACCTGGGAATCTGATTTCCTTTGTCTCAAAGAAAAGTGCTAAAATCATATCGATCGGGAGGAGCAGAAATGGGTGATATTCTAGATGAAGTCACGGCACTTGTCAGATGTAAGGAATGCCCCTGGTACAAGAACTGCGTTATTCCCGTTCAGGTCAGCGTTGAGGATATCGGTCAGTTCAGGATGGCAATGCAGGGGACAAATCTCCCTGAGCAGGCAAAGAGCGAGCTAGACCAGATTATGGAGAGCATGGCTGCTATGAGTCAGGAGATGATTCTTCAGAGCTGCCCGGTATTCACTCAGCGTCTGAAGGAGGAGCCCAAGCTTGCCCGGCAGCTCAAGAAGATGATGCAGAACTGGGGAAAGGAAGGAGAGCCTGATGAGTAGTACAAGGGGTAGTGCTTGTGCCCGGAGTTAGGCCGCCGGTTATGTAACGCATTGAGGCTTTGGATCGCTTCTTTTTCAGGAGCATGCGCAATCTATGTCAGAGCGATTAGGCAAGATAGAGAGACTTGAAGCTGAGCGGTTCAGGAAGGGGAAAAAGCTTTACCTTGTGCCGCTCATATATTGCCGCGAAGAAGCTCCTGATGAGTATAAAGAGAAATGCGATCATTATTGGCAACAGGTGGCAGAACAGCTAGCCAACTTGGCGTCGAAGATTGGGAAGGTGGGTCGGGTTTATCACGAATCAGTCTTCCAATCTGGTGAGGATGGTATGAGGGCCGTGGAGAGGCTGAATCCAAGGAGTTATCAAATCGCTAAGACGCAGTGGGATAATGGCGCCAGCCTTGAGGCAATCGAAGAAGAGGAATTGCTTGAGGAGTATATGGATTGGCAGAGATGTCTCATGCTTGGCTTCATGAGCGAGAAGGTGGCAAGCAAGGTTTCTGCATTCTGCGTTGAGGCGGCAAACAAGAGAAACGAATCTATGGCCAGGAAGATAGCTGAGACCCTTGAGGAGGATGAGGCAGGCCTTCTGTTTGTTCAAGACGGACACTCGGTGCAGTTTCCTACTGGTATAGAGGTGTTCAGTGTCTTTCCACCAGCTCTGGATGAGATACACCGCTGGCTGCGCGACCGGGCCAGGCTGGGGGTAGAAAAGATCACAGACGAGAGCGAAGAAGAGCGCAAGGAAGAAGCTGATCAGGTCGAGAAAAAGACCAGAAGAAGGGCAAGAAGAAGACCTAAAGCTTAGTGCCTCCTCCGGGGGTGTTGTGTGACGATGAGAAGGCCTGCTGTTGCCGGTATGTTTTATGCTGGCGCTGCCGGAGAACTAGAAGCGCAGATTGAATGGTGCTACGAACATGAGCTGGGCCCCGGCGCTATACCCCGGGTGAACAGCAAAGGACCGAGGGAGATCGTGGCCATAGTCGTGCCCCACGCTGGCTACTGTTATTCCGGGCCGGTAGCAGCCCACGCCTACAAGGCGCTCGCCGAGGACGGAGTGTTTGCCACCGCAGTCGTACTCGGCCCTAATCACACCGGGTATGGGTGCCCTGTTTCCTTGTGGACAGGAGCGGGCTGGAACACCCCATTGGGTGAAGTGGAGATAGACGAGGAGCTTGCCCAAGGGCTCTTGGGAGAGACGATCAAGGCAGACGAGACTGCTCATATGCATGAGCATAGTATTGAAGTTCAGTTACCGTGGCTTCAACA